>DHYQ01000024.1:1842-5459 GCA_002414205.1 Gallionellaceae bacterium UBA5126
ATCAGCGTGGAATCCATATCCATCACCACCAGACCAATATCGCGCAAAGTGACGGTTTCGCTGACCAAACCGTAGTCGATTTGGTGATCGAAACAATACGCTGACAGCGCCGAATGCGGCACCGCATTCGGCAAGCGATAAGCGTTTTCGGAAATTTTGATGGGGGTGTGACTGCTGGTCAGACTGGCAATGTGACCAAGCTGGGCGGGCGGAATGGCCTGTAAGGACTGTAGTATCAGGTTCATAGGGGCACGAAAGAAGAGACATTCAATTATGGCGCAAGGTCACTGACCTCACGCAAAACACGAAAAACCGTATCCGGGGAAAAGCCACGCCCCAACAAAAATCGCATCTGGCGCGCACGCTCCTTGTCGTCTTGTGGCGCAGCGCGGAACTTGCGCTGCCAGACGGCGCGGGCCGCTTCCAGTTCGTTGGCCTGCAAGGCCGGTGTGCTGGCGGCAATCAGCGCCTCGTCGATGCCCTTCTGGCGCAATTCCTGCGCAATGCGCCGTGGGCCATAGCGCGCTTGTTTCGCCGCCACCCACTGCGCCGCCGCACGTTCATCGGACAAATAACCACGCTCGGTCAAATCGTCCAACAGCGCCTCCAGCGGCTCGTCGCTTTCTTGCCAGTGGCGCGCCAGCTTGGCTTGCAATTCAGCCCGACTATGTTCGCGGCGCGCCAAAAAGGCAAAAGCACGTTGGCGCAGACTGATTTCACGGCTCATCACAAAAACAAGGGCGGAACTTTCATCCCACCCGTGATGGTGTAGCGCAATTATTCGGCACTGCTATCTTCCGCCAGCGGGGACACCCCCAGCGCGACGCGCACCTTGTTTTCGATTTCGCGGGCCAGCGCTGGATTGGCGCGCAAAAATTCGCGGGAATTATCTTTGCCCTGGCCAATCTTGTTGCCTTGATAGCTGTACCAAGCCCCGGATTTCTCGACGATTTTTTGCTGCACGCCCAGCTCGATGATTTCGCCCTCACGTGAGGTGCCTTCACCGTACAGGATGTCGAAGATCGCTTCGCGGAACGGCGGCGCAACCTTGTTTTTCACCACCTTGACGCGGGTTTCGTTGCCGATGACTTCTTCGCCTTTCTTGATGGCACCGATGCGACGAATGTCCAGACGCACCGAGGCGTAGAACTTCAGCGCATTGCCGCCGGTAGTGGTTTCGGGGTTGCCGAACATCACGCCGATCTTCATGCGAATCTGGTTGATGAAAATCACCAAGGTGTTGGTGTTCTTGATATTGGCGGTCAGTTTGCGCAGTGCCTGCGACATCAGCCGGGCGTGCAAGCCCATTTGCGAATCGCCCATCTCGCCTTCGATTTCCGCCTTGGGCGTCAGCGCCGCCACGGAGTCGATCACCACCACATCCACCGACGCGGAGCGCACCAGCATGTCGGCGATTTCCAGTGCCTGTTCGCCATTATCCGGCTGGGAAATCAGCAGGTCTTCCACCTTCACGCCCAGCTTTTGCGCGTACTGCGGATCCAGCGCATGCTCGGCGTCGATAAAGGCGGCGGTACCGCCCAGCTTTTGCATCTCGGCAATCACTTGCAAGGTCAGCGTGGTCTTGCCGGACGATTCCGGGCCATAGATTTCCACCACCCGGCCACGCGGCAAACCGCCCACGCCCAGGGCAATATCCAGCCCCAGCGAGCCGGTGGAAACCACGTCGATGTCGCGGCTGACATCGCCGCTGTTCAAACGCATGATCGAGCCTTTGCCAAACTGCTTTTCAATTTGCGCCAGCGCGGCGGCCAGTGCTTTCGATTTGTTTTCGTCCATGGGTAGCTCCTAAAAAATCGGCGGCGATTATGACACAGTTCTTCGCAATCCCAAGTTGCCGCCCTGAAAATGTCTTAGTTCTTAAACATTCGCTTGTTAGCATCGCCACTTTAAAAACCACACAAAGGAAATAGTCATGACCATGCTTTGGGATGCAAGTTGGAATGTGGGCATTGATGTCATTGATGCACAGCACAAACGTATTGTGGAATATATCAACGCACTGGAAACAGCGATTACCCACCAGCAGCATGCTGTCATCGGTCAGGTGTTAGCACAACTGACCGATTACACCGAATCACATTTTGCCTTTGAAGAAAGCTTGCAACAGGAAGTGGGCTACGAATACGCAATTCCTCATCAAGCCACACACAAAACCTTCGTTGCCAGAATCAAAAAATATCAAACACGGCATGACGCTGGTGAAGATATTGCATCCCAGTTGCACACCATGCTGTCGACTTGGCTAGTGCATCACATCAGCCGGGACGATGCCGCTTATGTCAAAGCAGTGCATGAATCCATGCGACACGTGCTCTCCAATACCAAAGAAGATGGCTGGTTAAAGCGCTCACTCAAGCGTTTTTTTGGCTGATCGACGCGGCACCGTGCAGGGTGGCGAGGATGCGCCGCGCGCCGCCTTGGTTGCGGTGTTCGCACAGGTAAATGCCCTGCCAGGTGCCCAGCGCCAAACGGCCTTGTTGCAACGGTAAGGTCAAACTGGCTCCCAGCAGGCTGGATTTCAGGTGCGCGGGCATATCGTCCGGGCCTTCGTCACGGTGGGTGTAATACGGCTGGTTTTCCGGCACGGCGCGGTTGAAATGGCTTTCAAAATCGCGCCGCACAGCCGGGTCGGCGTTTTCGTTCAGGGTCAGGGCAGCGGAGGTGTGCTGCAACAGCAGGTGCAACAGGCCAACGTTAAACTGGCGTAGCTCCGGCAAGGCGGCGAGGATGTCTGCCGTCACCAGATGAAAGCCACGAGTACGCGGTGTCAGGCGGATTTCACGTTGCAGCCACATACCCAACTCCGTTTAGCCGTATTGCTTGCGCCCGCGAATCCGGGCACGGTGGGCGCGGCGCTGTTCTTCTTCGGTCAGCGGGCGCGGCTTTTTGCCTTCAAACGGGTTGTCGCTGGAGTTGTACTGAATTTTCAGCGGCGTGCCCTGCAACTGGAACATCTCGCGGAAGCTGCGCTCCAGATAGCGGGTGTAGCTGGCGGCCACATGATCCAAGCCGCTGCCATGTACCACGATTAGCGGCGGATTGCTGCCGCCCTGATGGGCGTAGCGCATCTTGGGCTGGAAACGTCCGCTCTTGGGCGGACGCTGCCGCTCCAGCGCGGTGCTCAGGGCGCGAGTCAGCTTGGGCGTGGGAATCTTGACCATGGCGGCGGCATAGGCCTGATCCACCGATTGCAGCACTGCGCCGATGCCGTTGGCATGCAGGGCGGAAATGTAATGGCGCTTGGCGAAATCCAGAAAGTGCAGCTTGCGCTCCAGTTCCTGCTTCACCATCTGGCGTTGATGATCGTCCAGCCCGTCCCATTTGTTGACGGCCAGCACCAGCGCCCGCCCGGCCTGCAACACAAAGTCGGCGACGTGGGCATCCTGCTCGGTAATTTGGTCGCGGGCATCCACCACCAGCACCACCACGTTGGCGTCTTCCACCGCTTGCATGGTCTTGATAACGGAGAACTTTTCAATCGCCTCGTCGATTTTGCCGCGCTTGCGCACCCCAGCGGTGTCGATAATGGTGTAAGGCTTGCCGTCGCGCTCGAAGTCGATGTAGATGCTGTCGCGGGTGGTGCCGGGCTGGTCAAA
>DHYQ01000024.1:5646-13505 GCA_002414205.1 Gallionellaceae bacterium UBA5126
GCGGAGGAAATCGGCAGCGGCTCGCCCAGGCCCAATTCAAAAAAATCCGCCGCCACCTTGCTGCGAATCATGCCTTCGGCCTTATTGACCAGCAGCAGAATCGGCTTGCCGGTTTTGCGCAGTTGCTGCGCAATGATGAGGTCTTGCGGCAAACAACCGGCGCGGCCATCCACCACAAACAGCACCACGTCGGCCTCATCCACCGCCTGACGGCTTTGCTTGGCCATTTCAAACAAAATGCCATCCTTGGCCACCGGCTCCAGCCCGCCGGTATCCACCACCAGATAAGGCCGCTCGCCGACCCGGCCCCGACCATAGTGACGATCACGGGTCAGCCCGGGCTGATCCGCCACCAGCGCATCCCGGCTGCGGGTCAAGCGATTAAACAGGGTGGATTTGCCCACATTGGGGCGGCCGACTAAAACGAGGGTGGGTAGCATGATTTACCGAAAAAAATAACGGGGTCAACACCGGATTGCCAAGCAATCCGGCGCTATTTAATGGAGTGACAGGGAATACACTTCGCCGCGCTGGGTTTGCACCAGCAGGCCTTGATCCATTTCCTGTGGCGGCAAGGTAATGGGCGCATCGTCCAATTGAATACGCGCCTGGAAGTGACCATCCTCACGACTCATGGCGTGCAGATAGCCTTCAAAATCGCCCACCAGGGTATGGTCACCATAGGTATACGGCTTGCTGCCCTGACGCAGCTTGAGTTGGTCATTGCGCCACAACGTGGCACCGGAGGTTTTATCCAAGGCCAGCACTACGCCTTTGACATCCGTCAGGTAGAGATATTTGCGCAACAGCATCAGTCCCTTTTCGCCGGTCATGTCACGCGTCCACAGCGTGCTGCCTTGGGAAACATCGAAACAACCGAGCCGTCCCTGGAACGAAATGGCACAAACTTGCTCATCATCCACCACAGGATCGCTGGTGATATCGCTGATGCGCTCCAATTCAGTATTCCCCCGTGGCTGTGACACATTGGCCTCCCACAACACCGCGCCATCCTTGATGCTGATGGCCGCCAGCTTGCCCCCGGCAAAACCAGCGAACACCGTACCGCGTTGCACCACCATACCGGCATGACTACGCACCACCAAGGCAGGCGTGGCACGCTCGTAGAACCAAAGTTGCTTGCCGTCCGTGGCACTTAAGGCCACGATGCGTCCGTCGCCACTACGCACCAGCACCACATTGCCTTCCACTTGCGGTGTCGCCAAGACTTCACTGCTGACTTTGGCCTTCCAGCGCAACTTGCCGTCATCGTCGTAAGCCAACACTTCGCCCTTATCCGAACCCAACACCAAGAAACCGTCACCACGCCCCACACCAGCGCTGATATTACTGCCGGTTTCCACCTGCCACACCACTTTGCCGCTGCTGCGCGCCAAGCGGGTCAAACGACCACTGCTGGAGACACCGAATACCGCATTGTCACTCAGGGCGGGCTTGAACCAAGCGGTACCCCCGTCCCCCAAATCGGCTTTCCAACGCACCTCAAAACGAGCTTGGGCGGTAAATTCTTCCAAGCGCGCTGGCACTTCCACGTTGTTTTTGCCATTCACCCAATCTGAAATACTGGAGCAACCGCTCAGCAGCAACAGCGCGCAACATGACCAGCGAGCGAACTTCATTTTGCGCCTCCCAGCGCATCCAACTTCATTTCCAGAATGTTGCGGTAATTGCTCTTATCACCCAATTTGTCGAAAGCCAGCTTGTAAGCGGCACGGGCTTCTTCCATTTTGCCCTGCGCGACCAAGACATCCCCCTTCAGGTCGGCGTACAAGGCATCAAACGAGGCGGGATGCTCGGCAGCCAGCAATTGCAACGACTCGGCATATTTCTTTTCATCCAGCAGCAGCGCGGCCAGACGCAAACGAGCCACATCTTTCAAGGCGGGTTCCTTGCTGTGCTCAACCACCCAAGTCAATTGGGTCTTGGCTTGCGGCAAGGCTTGCTTTTCCTCATTCACTTCGGCAGCGGTCAATGCTGCTTTAGCCGCATACAAAGATCCCGGGTAGCGGTCGGTCAACGCGCTGGCGGCATCATTGACGCGCTTGGCATCGCCGCTCGCCAGTTGCTCAGTGAACTGCTGATACAGCGTCGCGGCCTCGGCGGCTTGTTTACCTTGGTAATACTGCCAACCGCGCCAACCACCGATCGTCAAAAGCAAACCAAGTACCAGAATGGTAATAAAGGTACCATTTTCCTTCCACCAAGCCTTGATACCCTCAACCTGTTCCTGTTCCTGCAAATCCAACGCTGCCATGTTTATTCCTTAATTCAACAACTTAACCCGGTTAGCTCGCGCACAACATGTTGTGCACCGTCGCCAACAAACCCAAACAACCGACACGAACCTGCTGGCCCGTGCCCAAATTCTTCACCGTGACTTCCTGCCCTTCAGCTTCACTCTGTCCAATCAACACCGCCAATTTTGCACCACTGGCGTCAGCCTTTTTCATTTGCGACTTGAAGCTGCCACCGCCACAATGCAGGATAACGTTCAAATCCACATTGCGCAGACGCTCGGCCACATCACTGGCAAACACCTGGGCCAACTCGCCTTGATGCACCACATAGGCGTCCACACGCACGCGCGGACAAGTCACGCCGTCATCCTCCAGCAGCGCCAGCAAACGCTCCACGCCCATGGCAAAACCCGTCGCCGGGGCCGGTTTGCCGCCAATTTGTTCCACCAGCCCGTCGTAGCGCCCACCGGCACAAATCGTGCCCTGCGCGCCCAGCCGGGTGGTGACCCATTCAAACACCGTGCGGTTGTAATAATCCAGCCCGCGCACCAGACGCGGATTGATCTCGAACGCCACGCCATGCCGGGTCAGCGCGTCCTGCACCGCCTGGAAATGTGCCTTGGCCTCGTCGTCCAGCTCGTCCATCAAACGCGGCGCACCGGCGATAATGTCCTGCATGGCCGGATTTTTGCTGTCCAGAATGCGCAGCGGATTGCTGTACAAACGGCGCTTAGCCTCGGCATCCAGCACATCCTGATGCTGCTCCAGATAGGCGATCAACTTGCCGCGATGACTTTGCCGCGCCGCGCTATCACCCAAGGTATTGATTTGCAATGAAACATCTTTGATGCCCAGCTTTTTCCACAAGCGAGCGCACATCAAAACTTGCTCCACATCGATGTCCGGCCCGGCAAAGCCCAGCGCTTCCACGCCTACCTGATGGAACTGCCGATAGCGGCCCTTCTGTGGACGCTCGTGGCGGAACATCGGCCCGCTGTAATACAAACGCTGCGGCGCGTTGTACAACAAATTGTGCTGCAACACGGCGCGCACGCAGGAAGCGGTACCTTCGGGACGCAACGTGAGGTGGTCGCCATTCAGCGCATCCTCAAAACTGTACATCTCCTTTTCCACAATGTCGGTCACTTCGCCAATAGCGCGCTTGAACAGCGACGTCGGCTCCACCAGCGGCATGCGGATATTGCGGTAGCCATAGCTGTGCAGCCAGTCGCGCACCACGCCTTCAAACCACAACCAACGCTCCGCCTCTTCCGGCAGGATGTCATTCATGCCGCGCACGGCTTGCAAGGTATTGTTACTCATACGGAAACAGAATTCTTGACCCAGCGGGTCGCCTCAAACAAAGGCGCGGATGATAGCACGGCGCAGCAGTGCCACCAAACGCTTTGCCACGGATTGCATGTGCATCCACCCGCAAAAACGCGCAGAACTTTTGCCTACTCGCCCCACGCAACCACTCATACCGCACGACCATTCCTCCCCCTAGCGGGGGAGGCCCGGAGGGAGTTGAAAGCACCGCACACCCCGCCCCTTTTCGGCTACCATGCGCCCTCGCAATCTGGAAAGGAAAGCCCCATGCGCTTGCTCACCCTCACCCTGCTGACCGGCTTCGGCCTGTCTGCCTTGGCAGATCCACCCAACACACCCGCACCAGTTGCAGCATCCCATACACAACCAACCACCTCTGCTGCCGATGCAGCCAAAACCGCCCGCGAGCGGGCTGCCAAGGGAACCGTCCTGGAAGCCGTAAAGGCGCTGCAAGAGGCATGCAAACAAGAGCCCAATAACCCGGAAAACTGGAAATTGCTGGCAGAGGCACAAAGCAAAACGGGCGACCTCGCCGCTGCCAAACAAACCTACCAAAACATGCTGCAACTGGCGACCGCATCTGACACCCCGGCAGCGCGCAATGCCCGTGTACAAGCCCTGATTGGCTTGGGCGAAACGGCCAGCACCCAAGGCGACGTACCGGGTGCCATGGCCCATTACCAGCGCGCCCTGACTATCAGCAACCAACTGCATCAAGACGTTCCCAACAACAGCACTTGGGAAGAAAGCCGCTACACGGTGTACAAGCGACTGGGCGATGCCCAGCAAGCTCAAGGCCAACTGCCAACGGCACTCGCCAGCTACCAGCAATCTCAAGACATCGCTCAAAAACAACTGCAAGCTCAACCCGACAACACCACTTGGCAACGCAATCTGTCCGTGTCCTACGACAGAATCGGCACCATCCAGCAAGCCCAGGGCCATTTGCCGGAGGCGCTGGCGTCCTTCCGCAATAGCCATGACATCTTTGAAAAACTCGTCCGCCTCGACCCAGCCAATAGTGAGTGGCAGAACGATTTGTCCATCTCGTTGGAAAGAGTGGGGGGCATTCAACAAACGCAAGGCGATTTGACGGGCGCACTGGCAACCTTTCAACGCAAGCAATCCATCGACCTGAAATTGACGCAGCTTGATGCTGCCAATACCAAGTGGCAGCGCGACTTGTCCATCTCCTACAACAAAATCGGTACCATCCAGCAAGCCCAGGGCAATTTGCCCGGCGCGCTGGTGTCCTTCCGCAAATACTTTGAAATCGCGGAAAAACTCGCCCGCCTCGACCCGGCCAATAGCGAGTGGCAGCGCGACTTGTCCGTGTCCTACAACAAAATCGGCACCATCCAGCAAGCCCAAGGCGATTTACCGGGGGCGCTGGTGTCCTTTCGCAAAGACTTGGAAATCACGGAAAAACTCGCCCGCATCGACCCGACCAATAGCGAGTGGCAGCGCGACTTGTCCATCTCCTACGAGAGAATCGGCGACACCCAGCAAGCCCAGGGCGATTTGCCGGGGGCGCTGCTGTCTTGCCGCAATAGCCTGACCATCCGGGAAAAACTCGCCCGCCTCGACCCGGCCAATAGCCTGTGGCAGCGTGACCTGTCCGTGTCTTACAACAAAATCGGCAACATCCAACAAGCCCAGGGCGATTTGACTGGGGCGCTGCTATCCTTCCGTAACAGCCTGGCCATCCGGGAAAAGCTCGCCCGCCTCGACCCTGCCAATAGCGGGTGGCAAAACGATTTGTCCATATCGCTGGAAAAAGTGGGTGGCATTCAACAAGCGCAAGGCGATTTAACGGGCGCACTGGCAACCTTTCAACGCAAACAATCCATTGACTTGAAACTGACCCAGCTAGATGCCGCCAATACCAAGTGGCAGCGCGACTTGTCCATCTCCTACAACAAAATCGGCGACATCCAGCAAGCCCAGGGCGATTTGTCGGGGGCGCTGGTGTCCTTCCGCAATGGCCTGACCATCGCGGAGAAACTCGCCCGCCTCGACCCGGCCAATAGCCAGTGGCAGCGTGACCTGTCCGTGTCATACGGCATGATTGGCATCATTCAACAAGCACAAGGTGATTTGAAGGATGCCTTGGCTTCCTACCAAAAAACATTGTCCATCCAGGACAAACTCGCCCGCCTCGATCCGGCCAATGTGCAATGGCAAACGGATGTGGTGGTGTCGTGCGTCAAGCTCTCCCGTGTGACGGAAGGGCAAACCGCCCGCGATTATCTGCAACGTGCCTTGAGCATCGCCGAGCGGCTGGACAAGGAAGGTAAATTGAATGCTACGCAAAGTGGCTGGGCAGGCACATTGCGTGGAATGTTGGCCGAACAAAAATAATCCGGCGTAGGTGCGGATTTATCCGCACATTCCCTCTTTTTTTCAAAATTGTGCGAATAAATTCGCACCTACGGTGGGGCGAAATGTAGGGTGGATAAGCGTCAGCGCATCCACCAATGCCGGGCGAAAAATGGTCGATGCGCTGCGCTTATCGACCCTACGGCACGGTATCGCCCGCCAGGCCGCGCAGCGGAATGCGGGGGGATTGTGATACCCTCCGCTTGGTTTTGCATGTGTATGGAGTGACGATGTTGGGACTGAGCGGATGGAAACGGGGGTTGCCCTGGGGGCTGGGGGGGATGCTGGTGCTGGGCGCGGTTTGGTATGCCACGCGCCCGCCTTTGCCGCAGGTGCCGTTGGTGACGGTGCAGCCCGGCAGCGTGGCGGCCAGTGTCAACAATACCCGCGCCGGGACGGTGAAAGCCTGCCACCGCGCCAAGTTGTCCGCGCCCGCCGGGGGGCAAATCGCCAAGCTGGCAGTGAAGAAAGGCCAGCGCGTGCAGGCCGGGGAGGTGCTGCTGACGCTGTGGAGCGAGGATTTGCAGGCGCAGTTGCAACTCACCGAGCAGCAGTTGCGCACCGCCCGCACCCGCGTGGAGGAGGTTTGCACCGTGGCGGAGCTGAGTCGCAAGGAGGCGGTACGCGCCCGCCAGTTGCGCACGCAGGGCTTTATTTCCGCCGAGGGGGTGGAGCGCGCCGAGGCCGAGGCCAAAGCCAAACAAGCCAGTTGCAGCGCTGCGCAAAGTGAAATCGCCCAGGGCGAATCGCGCATCAACGTCGCCCGCGCCGGGCTGCAACGCTTGGTGCTGCGTGCGCCGTTTTCCGGCATCGTGGCCGACATCAGCGGCGAATTGGGCGAATACGCCACGCCCTCGCCGCCCGGCATTCTCACCCTGCCCGCCATTGATTTAATTGACGATAGTTGCCTGTATGTCAGCGCGCCCATCGACGAGGTAGATGCCGCGCACATCCGGCTGGGACAGAACAGTCGCATCACCCTGGACGCCATCAAGGGCAAGACTTTCGAGGGGCGGGTGAAGCGCATCGCACCGTATGTGCTGGAGCTGGAAAAGCAGGCGCGCACGGTGGAGGTGGAGGTGGAATTCGTCAGCCGCCCCAGTGCGGAAAACCTGCTGGTCGGCTACAGCGCCGATGTGGAAATTGTGCACACCCGCCGCGACAACGTGCTGCGCATCCCCACCGCCAGTTTGCTGGAAGGCAAGCGCGTGCTGGTGTATGGCGGCGATGGCGTGTTGCAGGCACGCACCGTCAGCACGGGCTTGAGCAACTGGGAATACACCGAAGTGACCGGCGGCCTGAAGGCCGGCGAGCAAATCGTCGGCTCGCTGGACAACGAAGCCATCAAGTCGGGCGTCAAGGTGCGCCCCGCTCCGGCCAGCCAACCATGATAGAGCTGCGCAACATTCAGCGCCGCTTTATGGTCGGCAATCAAGAAGTGTCCGCGCTGCGCGAGGTCAACCTGACCATCCGCGCCGGGGAATATGTTTCCATTATGGGGCCGTCCGGCTCCGGCAAATCCACCCTGATGAACATTCTGGGCTGTCTGGATCAGCCCAGCAGCGGGGAATACTACTTGGCCGGGCGCAATGTGGCCGACATGCCGCGTGACGAGCTGGCGCACATGCGCAACAACACCATCGGCTTTGTGTTTCAGGGTTTCAACCTGCTGCCGCGCATGACCCTGCTGGACAACGTGGCCCTGCCGCTGATTTACGCCGGGGTGAAACACCAGGCCGAACGTGCCGAGCGGGCGCTGGCGCTGCTGGATAAGGTCGGGCTGGCCAGCAAGGCACATTCCCGCCCCAACCAGATTTCCGGCGGGCAACAACAGCGCGTGGCCATCGCCCGCTCGTTGGTCAACCGTCCGCAACTGCTGCTGGCCGACGAGCC
>DHYQ01000014.1:0-8826 GCA_002414205.1 Gallionellaceae bacterium UBA5126
GGATGCGGCTGTCCTGCGTGCAGGTGTTGGTTTTCCGTCACTTTTCGCCAGGTTGGGCAAGCAGAGTGGACGCGCCCGGTTTGTATCCCTAGAATGCGCCGACCTTTTGCAAGGTATCTGAAAATTTTAGGAGAAAAGCATGAAAAAATCCCTGTTTACCCTGGCCTTGACCGCACTGTGCGCCGCAACCCCTGTCATGGCGGCTGAAACCTATGCAGTACTGGACTTGGGTCGTCATTCTTTGTCGAGCTGTGCCGGTTGCAACAACACAACCGCTGTGCGTGTTGGCGTGGGTTATCAGTATTCCCCAAACTGGGCGTTTGAAACCAGCTATGCAGCGTTAGGCACTACGACCAGTGCCAACGGTATCAGCGGCAAGGCGCAAGCACTGCAAGTGGCCGCCATTGGCCGTTTGCCCGTAGCAGATTCCTTCGCGGTAACGGGTAAGCTGGGGATCGCCGGTGCCATGCTGGATGTGACGGGCGGTGTGGGTAATACCAACATTAACGCCACCTTTGGTTTCGGTGCTGAATACACCCTGTCCAAGCAATTCACCGTGCGTGCGCAATACGAAAACCTGGGTCGCTTTGGCAATGCCAGCAACACCACCGCCACCATGAAGGGCACTTTGTTGTCCGCCGGCATCGTTATGAACTTCTAATTTTCCAGCGGTAAGCCTTGTGGCTTGCCCGGAAAGTAGCGCCGTCGCAGGGTGTCTTGGTCGTGATGACCGACACCCTGTTTTTTTGGGCTCACCGGCGGCGCGTGCCGCCGGGAGAGCCGGATCTGGGGGGGCATTGCGCTGCGCTTGGCGTCTGGTCAGCATGCCGCCCCCGCACATGATGGAGGTCAGGATGGATCACAGTTTCATGCAGCCGAGCATCAAAAAATATGTCAGTTTGGCGCTGGTGAGCGTGGCCTTTTCATTTTTTGCCCTTTGGTGGACGGATGGGCGTGGCATCTTGTTGGTTGCCATGTTTTGGGGGGTGGTGTTTTTCACACCATTGGCGCTGGATTTTGTGCCGATATTGCTGAATCAACCGGCCACTCAGGTACTGCAAGCATTGCAGGGCAAACACTATGTGTTTGGGCGCACGCCGCTGCGCATTTATTACGCCGCCGGGGAGGTCTGGGTTGCCACGCAGGATTTATATCAGGCGCTGGAATTGCCGCTGGCACAGTCTGGCTTGGAGCGGCTGGTGGATGAGCAACGCTCGCGCTGCGTTCCCGGCACAAACGTGCAGGGTATCGCCGAAAGTCAGTTGCCGGGCTTCCTGCGCTATTCGCGTGCGCAGGAAAAAGACAAATTTCTGCTGTGGTTTCAACGTCAGGTGGCCTATCCCATTCATACCAAGGTTGCGCGCGGCCTGCCCATTGCTGAGCAGGTGGATTGACTACTTGGCGCTGTGCAGCTTTAACATCGCCGCTTCCAGCTTGCCTTCCAGTATTTGCCCGGACACGCGCGCCGCGTTTTCCATAGCGATGTCCATGGCCGCACGCTCCTCGCGCCCCGGCGCATGCAGCACAAAATTCGCCACCTGCGCCTTGTCGCCGGGATGGCCTATCCCTAGCCGCAAGCGCCAGAAATCGCGGCTACCGAGATGGGCGATAATGTCGCGCAGGCCATTGTGCCCGCCATGCCCGCCGCCGGTTTTCAGCTTGGCCGTGCCGGGTGGCAAATCCAGCTCGTCATGCACCACCAGCATCTGCCCCGGCAAAACCTTGTAAAACTGCGCCACTGCGCCCACCGCCTGACCGCTGCGGTTCATATACGTGGCCGGTTTTAGCAGCAACACCTCCTGCCCGTGTATCGTGCCGCGTGCCAGCAGCCCATGAAACTTCGGCTCGGTGCGAAAACTCAAGCCATGCGCCCGCGCCAGCGCCTCCACCCACCAAAACCCCACATTGTGCCGCGTGTCCTCATACTCCCGCCCCGGATTGCCCAAGCCCACCACCAAACGAATTGCTTCCATCCTCAACTCCCGCGCAAAAAACGGCGCGCAGCATAAGCCAGCCGGGCGGCGGGTGCAATGCTTGTCCGTGTTGCCAGGTCAATCGGGCATGAAAAAAGCCAACCGTAAACGGCTGGCTTTTGTTCGTTGCAAGTATTTGGTGGGCCCCCCGGGAGTCGAACCCGGCACCAACGGATTATGAGTCCGCTGCTCTAACCAAGCATGAGCTAGAGGCCCGTGGTGCTAGTTGTTGTTTTCGCTGTCGAGGAAGCTGCGCAGGCGCTCGGAGCGGGAAGGGTGACGCAGTTTGCGCAGGGCTTTGGCTTCGATTTGACGAATCCGTTCACGGGTCACGTCAAATTGCTTGCCGACTTCTTCCAGCGTGTGGTCGGTGTTCATTTCGATGCCGAAACGCATGCGCAGCACTTTGGCTTCGCGTTGGGTCAGGCTGTCCAGAATGTCCTTGGTGGCGTTGCGCAGGCTTTCATACACTGCCGCATCGACCGGCGCGGTGGTGTTGATGTCTTCGATGAAATCGCCCAAATGGCTGTCGTCGTCATCGCCCACCGGGGTTTCCATGGAAATCGGCTCTTTGGCGATTTTGAGAATTTTGTGAATCTTGTCCTCGGACATTTCCATCTTTTCGGCCAGAGTGGCGGCATCCGGCTCCAGCCCGGTTTCCTGCAAAATCTGCCGGCTGATACGATTCATCTTGTTGATGGTTTCGATCATGTGCACCGGAATGCGGATGGTGCGTGCCTGGTCGGCGATGCTGCGGGTAATCGCCTGGCGAATCCACCAAGTGGCGTAGGTGGAAAACTTGTAACCGCGACGGTATTCAAATTTGTCCACCGCCTTCATCAGACCGATGTTGCCTTCCTGAATCAAATCCAGGAATTGCAGGCCGCGATTGGTATATTTCTTGGCGATGGAAATCACCAGACGCAGGTTAGCCTCGATCATGTCGCGCTTGGCGCGGCGTGCCTTGGCTTCGCCGTTGGTCATCTTTTTGTTGATTTCCTTCAGTTCCTGCACCGGGATGCCGACGCGGGCCTGCAAGTCCAGCAAATGTTGCTGATGTTCCTTGATGGCGTATTCAAAACGCGCCAGCGCCTCGTTGTAGGGATTGCTGTTTTGCAATTCCTGCGCCACCCATTGCAGGTTGACTTCATTGCCGGGGAAGGCCTTGATGAAATGCGGGCGCGGCATGCGTACCTTGTTGACGCACAAATCCTGAATCTGGCGCTCGGAGCGACGCACGTCTTCCACCAGCGCACGCATGGTGTCGCACAGGGCATCCACTTGTTTGGCGGAGAAGCGGAAATTCATCAGCTCTTCCGAGATGGCGAGCTGGTATTTGTCGAATTGCTTGCTGCGATAGCCGTGCTTTTCTTGCGCTTTCAGCATTTTGCCGAATAGCTCTTCAATGACGGCAAAGCGTTCCAGTGCATCGGTGCGCAGCTTGAGCAGGTCGGCAGAAGTGGCGCCGCTGCCGCCATCTTCGTCATCTTCTTCCACGGTCGCGCCGTCGGTGTGCTCTTCGTCCTCGCCGTCAGCGTCATCATCGTCGCTGAGTACCGGCTGATCTTCGTCGCTATCGACAAATCCATCGACCAGTTCGTCCACGCGCAATTCGTTGGCTTCCACCTTTTTGGCCAGCGCCAGGATGTCTTCGATGGTGGCCGGGCAGGCGGAGATGGCCTGAATCATGTGCTTCAGGCCATCTTCGATGCGCTTGGCAATCTCGATTTCCTTTTCGCGGGTCAACAGATCGACCGTGCCCATTTCACGCATGTACATCCGCACGGGGTCGGTGGTGCGACCGAAGTCCGAATCGACGGTAGATAGCGCCGCTTCGGCCTCTTCTGCCGCATCTTCGTCAGCCACGGCAGGCGTGGCATCGCTCATGATGATGGTTTCGATGTCCGGGGCGGTGTCATACACCTTGATGCCCATGTCATTGATCATGCTGACCACGCCTTCGATTTGCTCGACTTCGAGCATATCCGGCAAATGGTCATTGATTTCTGCGTAGGTCAGGTAGCCGCGTTCCTTGCCCAGGATAATCAGGGCCTTGAGACGAGTGCGTCGGGCTTCCAGATCCTGCGGAGTGTCTGCGGGGACAGCATCCACAGGGGCTGCCGCGAGTTTGTCCTGTTGTTTCTTCTTATTCTCTTTGTCTTTTGGTAAAGCCATCTTGATCTGAGTTCCAATTAACACGCCGGGAACGGGCAAGCCCGCCGATGAAAAAGCCGCGCATTATAGCCGATTTACGCCAGACTTTTTCAATTAAAAATGAATTTTGGCAGCTATAATCGCCTCCATTTTTCGGACGGAGGTTGTCATGCGCTGGGTCGTTGTTGTCATTGCCATGTTGAGTTTGCTGGGCTGCGGACACAAAGGGCAGCTCTACCTGCCGACCAATCAGTTCCAATCTACCCTTTTCAAGTGATCCCATGAGCGAATTTTTTAGCTTTAAAAACAAGGTTCTGCATGCAGAACAAGTGCCGATGACCACCGTTGCCGCCCAGTTCGGCACGCCAACCTATGTCTATTCCCGCGCCGCCTTGACCAGCGGTTTCCAGCAATTCAGCGACGCCTTGCAAGGCTGCGAGCATCTGGTGTGCTATGCGGTGAAGGCCAATAGCAATCTGGCGATTCTGAATGTGTTCGCCCGCCTGGGGGCAGGTTTTGACATTGTGTCCGGCGGTGAATTGCAGCGCGTATTGGCGGCGGGTGGCGATCCCGGCAAGGTGGTGTTTTCCGGTGTCGGCAAGACCGAAGCGGAAATGGCGCTGGCACTGGAGGCGGGCATTTTGTGCTTCAACGTGGAATCGGCAGCAGAGTTGCTGCGCCTGAATGACGTGGCCGGACGCTTGGGCAAGGTTGCGCCAATTAGCCTGCGCGTCAATCCCGACGTGGATGCCAAAACGCATCCCTATATTTCCACCGGCCTGAAGCAAAACAAGTTCGGCGTAGCCTACACCGACGCGCTGGCGCTGTACCGCCAAGCCGCCGCGCTGCCCAACTTGCGCATCACCGGCATGGATTGCCACATCGGCTCGCAACTGACCGACACCAGCCCCTTTATCGCCGCGATTGAAAAAATCCTGCTGCTGGTGGATGCGCTGGCGGCGGAAGGCATTGAGTTGGAACATCTGGATTTCGGCGGTGGGCTGGGCATTTGCTACGACGACGAAACCCCGCCCGCGATTGCCGATTACATCGCCGCCGTGCGCAATGCGCTGCAAGGCCGGGCGCACAAGCTGGTGCTGGAGCCGGGCCGCGTGCTGGTGGGCAATGCAGGTGTGTTGCTAACTCAGGTGGAATACCTCAAGCCCGGCGAAGAAAAGCACTTCGCCATCGTCGATGCTGCCATGAACGACCTGATGCGCCCGGCCATGTACGAGGCCTATCACTGCATCAGCGCCGTGGTGCAGCAAGACTTGCCCGCCGAGGTGTATGACGTGGTTGGCCCGATTTGCGAAACAGGCGATTTTCTCGGTCACGCCCGCAAACTGGCCATTGCCCCGCATTCCCTGCTGGCCGTGCATTCCGCCGGAGCCTACGGCATGAGCATGAGCTCCAACTACAACACCCGCCCCCGCGCCGCCGAAGTCATGGTGGATGGCAACCAGGTACATTTGGTACGCCAGCGCGAAACCGTGCCGCAACTGTGGGCCGGGGAGGAGGTACTGCCATAATGGACTTCCCCAATCGCGTCCTGACCAGCCTGCCCACCTTTAACGGCGAGCATTATGTGCATCGCACCCCGCTGTGGTTGATTCGCACCATGCGCAGCCTGTTTGCACTGGGCGGGGCATTCTTGCTGTGGCAGGTGCTGCGTGGCAACGATCCGCTGCTGGTGCGGGGGTTTATGGTGTTGCTGGCAGCCGGTTTTTGGCTGTTTGCGTTTGCGCGTCAAATATGGGAAAAGGTGGTGCGTTTTGTCGCCGACCGGCAGGGCATTTATTTTCCCAGCAACGACTTGGTGGTCAGTGTGCTGGGGCGGCCTCAGGTGCATCAATGGCTGTTTGTGCCCTGGTGCAACATTCGCAATCTACGGTTGGCATACAGCATTGATAATGATGGCGATCGCGGCCTGAGCATCGTGTTTGACGTGCAGTTGGCGGACACACAGGAAGTGGATTTCTTCCGCCATGTGGCCCACCCGGAAGGACAAGTGTATGCCAGCGATGGTGCCCGCAGCCTGGCTTACCGTGACAATCCGCCCGCACCCAAAGACACCCTGGCCCGCTTGCAAGCCTTGGAACCTATTCAAAGACTGACGACTGTGGCCTGATTCTCATCCAGTGGCAGTTGCGCTATAACCTATTGAACATTAAAAATTTTATGACTTCAAAGTATGGTTTCATGTCCGGCGAGACTTGCCGGGTCGGGCATTCGGCTAACGTGAATTTGGCTGTTTGGGCGGGTTGGGGGGAAGCACGAACCCCAGCATTGGGGATACTCTGCCGGGGTTCATTTTATTTCCCCCAACCTGCCGGGCTGCCCTGACAAATGCCCACACGCCGCCAACGTTTACAAAACGCCGTTTGGCGCTACCGTCGGTTGCTGGCGGTGGGATTGTTTTTGGGGCTGTTGCTCGCGCTGTTTCAGTTTTCCGGGGTACGCGGGCAATTCAGTCTGGCCTTTTTGCAGCACCAACTGTCGGCACATCAGGGCAGCGGCCTGCTGCTGTTTGTACTGCTGTTCTCCCTAGGCAATCTAATCCAAATCCCCGGCTGGCTGTTTCTTGCCGCAGCGGTATTGACCTTGGGGGCCGGTTGGGGCGGACTGGTGACGTATGTCGCGGCCAGCCTGTCCTGCATCCTGACGTTTCTGCTGATTCGCACCATCGGCGGCGACGCCCTGCGTGCCGTCCCCCACCCGCTGGCAGCACGCATCCTCGCCCAACTCGATCAACATCCCCTGCGCAGCGTGTTCTGGTTGCGCGTGTTGTTCCAAACTGTCCCGGCGCTCAACTACGCGTTAGCTTTGTCAGGCATCCGTTTCTGGCAATACCTGCTGGCCACCTTGCTGGGGCTACCATTGCCCATCGCCCTGTATTGCCTGTTTTTTGACCGTATCGCCCGATACTGGCATCTCGTGTAGCCCGGCGCAGCCTCAACACTTGGGCATGGCGGCGCTGTCTTGCCCAATCGCCGCATTGAATTCCGCACAAATCGCCGCGCAACGCGCCTGCTCGCTGCCTTCCGCCAGATTCACCTCCGAACCATCCGCCAGCACCAGCCGCACATAAAAATACGGCCAGTCGCCGCTCTCCTCCCGCACCAGCACCGCCGCCGTCAATTCTTCTGCCGACAAATGCAAATCCCGGCTGCGCCACAAATAGCGCAAATGCAAGTGCAAGGAACGATCCGCCAACACCTCCGCCCGCACACAGGGCATCGCCGTCAAATGCCCCAACACCCCCAGCTCCACCAACCAGAACGCCGCCAATACCAGCGGCATCAACCACGGCGGATAAGTCTCCGGCCTGTCCTCCCCATACACCGCCACGCTCCCCACCCCATCGCGCCACAGCAAATAACTAAACGTCACGCACACGGCCAGAAACAGCAGCGACATCAGCCAGCCAAAAGCGGGGAGGCGGTTGGTGAGTTTCATGGTTGATTAACCCGCCTTGCCGCTCCGCACACTGCTGACTAGCTTGGCCAGTTGATCCACACCATCGAAAGTTGAAGGAATCGCCCCGCCTTCTGACACGATGCCGCTAAAAATCAGATTCTCGAATTTCTCCAGCGCAGTTTTGTCCTTTTCCTTGATTTTGCTGGAATAGTCTGCGTAGGACTGAATAAATTGACATAAGGAACGGCGCAATTCGATTTGCACCAGTTGCGCATTCAAGCTGCGCACATTCGACAACACCACCCGGAACCAATACAGCAACAACAATTCCAGTCCGGTCAGCGCGGGCAAGGTGTAGAGCAACACCTCCCGGTATTTGGCAACCTCGGCAATATGTCCGGTAACAAACCAGAGTTCATACACCAGCGGCAACAACATCAGCGCCCCCAACAATCCCATGCCACGCCGTGACCATTGACGCTCACGCTTTTTGCTGGCCGCCAACTGGTTAAAGCCTTGGTCGAGAGCAACAAAATTACTTTCGGTTTTCAATTCCGCCAGTCGTCCCTGCCACTTTTCAATCGCCCCAGACATTTGAGCGATCTGTGCATCCCAGTCGCTTTTCATGTTGGAGGCTTTTTTGGCGGTCTCTTCAAAGGCCAAGAAATTGGCTATATCAGGCTTGTGAAGCAACTCTTTGAGAATTTTTATCGGCATACGGTAAAGCGCATACCAAAGCAGCATCCTGTCCGAAATTTCAAATTTTGCAATGTTTTCGTCCACAAAATGGTGGGTGAAAGACAGTTCTATGTTTACTCCGTTAGGAAATACAAAATCCCGCTCACAAATAAAGCCATATAACACCACGAAAATTTTGGGCAATATTTCTGACGCTCTTTCTTCCGGTAGAAAGTACTTGTCTAGGTTAATGCGCAGTAAATCACCTACCGACTGGATGTTTTCTTGGCAGTATTGATCGAATTTTTGGGGATTGCGTATAAAAAACGGCAACATTATCTTCAGTTGTTCCACCACTGGTGGATCGAGTTCGGGCTGCTCTTCAAGTGCCTCCTTGAATTTTCTGAGAATGGCCTGATTTTCTTCAAGTGCAAAAAATGCCATGTCATTTTTCCTGAATTATTTTGGTAGGGTGCGCAACTTGGTTGCGCACGCGGAAAATCAATTTAATTTCAATGTGATGTGAAATTGATGGTGCGCACGGCGCACCCTACTGCCTACCTCCGGTCAAATTCCACCAGTCCGTGATTGCTGACTCCCCTGT
>DHYQ01000014.1:8935-10866 GCA_002414205.1 Gallionellaceae bacterium UBA5126
GGGCAACCCCCGACGGTTTTCGTGGCATATCCAGCCAGCGTGATTTGAGCCAATACACGCCAAATTGCTGGGGTTCGCTGCGCTCACCACCAGCATACGCCGCCCCCTCACAACCCCAACTCCCCCCACATCGCATCCACTCTAGCTTTGACCACTGCGTCCATCACAATCGGCGTGCCCCATTCGCGCTGGGTTTCGCCGGGCCATTTGTTGGTGGCGTCGAGGCCCATTTTGCCGCCGAGGCCGCTGACGGGGGAGGCGAAGTCGAGGTAGTCGATGGGGGTGTTTTCCACCAGCAGGGTGTCGCGCACCGGGTCCATGCGGGTGGTAATCGCCCAGATCACTTCCTGCCAGTCGCGGATGTTGATGTCGTCGTCCACCACGATGATGAATTTGGTGTACATGAATTGGCGCAAAAATGACCAAATGCCGAACATGACGCGCTTGGCGTGACCGGCGTACTGTTTGCGGATACTGACCACGGCCAGGCGGTAGGAGCAGCCTTCCGGCGGCAGGTAGAAGTCGGCGATTTCGCTGAATTGTTTTTGCAGCAGCGGCACGAAGACTTCGTTCAGCGCCACGCCCAGCATGGCCGGTTCGTCGGGTGGTTTGCCGGTGTAGGTGGAGTGGTAAATGGCGTCGCGGCGCATGGTCAGGCGCTCAATCGTGAACACCGGGAAGTGATCCTGCTCGTTGTAATAGCCGGTGTGGTCGCCATACGGGCCTTCCAGCGCGGTTTCGTCGGGGTGGATCACGCCTTCCAGCACGATTTCTGCGTAGGCGGGCACTTGCAAATCGTTGCCCAGACATTTCACCAACTCGGTTTTGCTACCGCGCAGCAGCCCGGCGAATTGGTATTCCGACAAGGAATCCGGCACCGGCGTGACCGCGCCCAAAATGGTGGCCGGGTCTGCGCCAATCACCACTGCGACCGGGAAAGGCTGGCCGGGATGGGTTTTTTTCCAGTCCTGAAAATCCAGCGCGCCGCCGCGATGCGCCAGCCAGCGCATGATGACCTTGTTGGGTGCAATCACCTGCTGGCGGTAAATGCCCAGATTCTGCCGGGGCTTGTTCGGCCCACGCGTGACCACCAGCCCCCAGGTAATCAGCGGCGCGATGTCGCCCGGCCAGCAATGCTGAATCGGCAACTTGCCCAAATCCACCGCGTCGCCTTCCCAAACGATTTCCTGACACGGCGCGGACGACAGCAGCTTGGGCGACATATTCAGCACCTGCTTCAAAATCGGCAGCTTGTCCCACGCATCCTTCAAGCCACGCGGCGGCTCCGGCTCTTTCAAGAACGCCAGCAACTTGCCGACTTCGCGCAGCGCGGCGGTGCTTTCCTCGCCCATGCCCAACGCCACCCGGCGCGGCGTGCCAAACAGATTCGCCAGCACCGGCATGGTGTGCCCCTCCGGTTGGGTGAACAGCACCGCCGGGCCTTGCGCCCGCAACACCCGGTCGCAGATTTCGGTCATTTCCAGCTTGGTTGAAACCGGCACGTTCACCCGCTTCAACTCCCCCTGTTGCTCCAGTTGCGCCACAAAGTCGCGCAAGTCACGATAACGCATGATTTTTCACCTCAAAAATGCCGCACAAGCGGGTCGTGCATCCTAACCGAGGGGGGCGGCGAAAAACAACCGCTGCGTGAGGGCCGCAGTCGTCGGCATGTTGTGGCAGGGGATGGGGGCAGCGCGCGGGCAGACTTGTGGCGCAATCAGGCCATTTGTAATTGCAGGCGCAGGAAAGCGGGGGCTTGTTCGGGTGTCTCGAAGGTGACGAATTCCCAAGATTGCTCGTCGGCGAGAACCGCGCGCAACAGGGCGTTGTTGAGGGCGTGGCCGGATTTGTAGCCGGAGAATGCGCCGATGACCGGGTGGCCGAGCAGGTAGAGGGCGCCACTCGCGTCCAGTACCTTGTGTTTGACGAAT
>DHYQ01000016.1:0-1078 GCA_002414205.1 Gallionellaceae bacterium UBA5126
TTCTTTTCCGGCAGGGTGTCGCCGGACAGCACGATTTCAAAGTACGGTGCCAGACCCACGCCCTTCAGCAGCGGAACGGTGTAGCTGGCCAGCTTGTTGGTGATGCAGCCCAAGCGGAAACCGGCGGCCTTCATCGCATCCAGCCCTTCGATCACCCCCTCGAACGGCTGACTTTGCAGCAGCAATTCGGTGTAGTGCTTCTCGAAAATCGGCATGGCGTGGTCAAACAGCGCCGCGTCCGGCGTGGCGTGCATGTCGCCGGTCAGGGCGCGCTTCACCAGCCAGCCGATGCCGTTGCCGATGTAGCTGGTCAGCAGGTCTTGCGATACCGGGGTGAAATTCATGTCGCGCAACATGCGGCTGGCCGCCTCGGCCAATTCCGGGGCGGTATGCAGCAGCGTGCCATCCAGATCCAGCAGGATGGCGGAGACTTCCAGTGGGAACGTCGGAGCTGGGCGCATTATTGACCTACCTTAGCCAGTTCGGCGCGCATTTCGCTGATGATGGTGTCGTATTTGTTCTTGTCGTTGGCGTTGTACTTGCCAAACACGGCGGAGCCAGCCACGAAAGTGTCCACACCCGCTTCCGCCACTTCCTTGATATTGGCCGGGCCCACGCCACCGTCGATTTCCAAGCGGCAGTTGTAGCCACCAGCGTCAATCATGGCGCGTACCTTGCGTGCCTTGTCCAGCACATGCGGGATGAACTTTTGACCGCCGAAACCGGGATTCACCGACATCAGCAACACCATGTCCAGCTTGGGCAGGGTGTATTCCAGAATGTCCAGAGGTGTGGCGGGGTTGAACACCAGACCGGCCTTACAGCCCAGCTCCTTGATCATGCCAATCGTGCGGTCGATGTGCTCGGAGGCTTCGGGGTGGAAGGTGATGTAAGTCGCGCCAGCCTTGGCGAAGTCAGGAATGATGCGATCCACCGGCTTGACCATCAGATGCACGTCGATGGGGGCGGTTACACCATGCTTGCGCAAGGCTTCGCACACCAGCGGGCCGATGGTCAGGTTAGGCACGTAATGGTTGTCCATCACGTCGAAATGCACGATGTCCGCCCCGGAGGCCAG
>DHYQ01000016.1:1188-8253 GCA_002414205.1 Gallionellaceae bacterium UBA5126
GTTGAAGGCAAAACGTTCGGCATTCTAACCGAATCTGTACGTGCGTCAAAAATCGCTTCAGTCTGGGGTGATGTTTCTCCGGTAACGTAAAAGGCCGCCTTGCGGCGGCCTTCGCATCAAGCGTCAAACCAATTACTTGGCCAGACCAATGATGAACTTCACGTTGGCAGCAATGTCAGCATCGCTCGCGCCGCCGCCCTTGGCGGGCATTTGGCCCATGTTCCAACCGAACTTGCCACCCTTGGTGATGTTTTCAGTCAGAGTCTTTTCTGCGTCAGCCTTGCCCTTGTACTTTTCGGACACTTGCTTCCAGCCTGGACCAACTTGCTTGCCGTCGATCTTGTGGCAAGCTTGGCACTTGGCTGCGCTTGCGGGCATCTTGGCGTCAGAGGCCATTGCGTTACCGGCAACCATCAAACCTGCTACTGCAACTGCTGCGATGATAGATTTCATATTTCTCTCTCCATGTGTGTTTAAGATAACGACTTAACAGAGGAAAAGCGACCTTCCCCATTGGCGTTGCCAACCCCCGTCCGTATTTTGCAAACGAAAGTCAGACAGCGCGATGTTAACGCAAACTTGAATGTCTCGGTTGACAATTTTTTGCGCATTTTTTCTATCGAAATGGGATCGAATGCTACTTGGGATCGTAGTGTATTTTTGGGTGACGCTGTACAGCAAAATGCGAGCATTGTCAGCTTGTTTTAAGGTTTTGAGCGGAGGTGGATTTTTGCTGCAAGCGAAGTGCATCAAGGAAGTTGATGGGGGTTGCGGGCGAATAGATTGGCGGAGTTTTTTGATCTTGGAGACCATAAAAGTTATGACAGACCTGCAAAAATTCGATAGCATTAGCCCGGTTCGCAATTTAGAAACACATTCGGTGCAGTGAAAAGAAAAAAAGGGGATCAAATTGAGCGATAGTCTGCCATTGTCGGGCGTTAAAGTACTGTTGATCGACGACAGCAACACCATTCGCCGGAGTGGCGAAATGTTTCTCAAGCAGGCGGGATGTAGTGTTGCGTTGGCTGAAGATGGCTTTGATGGCTTGGCCAAGGTAGTAGATCATCGTCCTGACATTATTTTTATTGATGTCATGATGCCCCGTTTGGATGGTTATCAAGCCTGTGTGCTGATCAAGAGTCATGAGGAATTCAAAAATATCCCGGTTGTGATGTTGACCAGCAAAGACAGTCTTTTTGACCGTGCAAGGGGTAAGTTAGTTGGGGCGGATCAGTATTTGCTGAAGCCTTTCAACAAAAAAAGCCTGATTGAAACTGTGATGATGCATACCAAGAAAGAAGAGGATGTAAATTATGACCATTAAAACAATTTTAGTTGTGGATGACTCTGCGACAGAGCGCCATATTTTGGGTGAAATCTTGAGCAAGGCCGGGTATTCGGTTTCCTTTGCTCAGGATGGGGAAACTGGGATCGAGCAGGCTAAGGCGACTAAGCCAGATTTGATTTTGATGGATGTGGTGATGCCTGGGTTGAACGGCTTTCAGGCAACGCGCGCTATCAGCAAAGATCCTGCGACTGAACATATTCCCATCATTATCTGCACTACCAAAGATCAGGAAACGGATCGCGTTTGGGGGTTGCGTCAGGGGGCTAAGGATTACATCCTGAAGCCTGTCAATGGTGCTGAGCTGCTGCAAAAAGTTGCGGCTTTCGGCTAATGCGAATTCCAAGAAATGTCTAAACGACTCAATCTACGTGATTTTCAGCAAAACTTAAGTAACCGTCTGCGTGAAGAGGCTGCATCGTCTCGTCACATTACTACCTTGGGTGTGCAGGTGGCATCGGAGTTCTGGCTGGTGGATATGGTGGATATCAGCGAGGTTTTGCCGGTTGTAAAGTCGACGGTGTTGCCTATGTCTAAGTCGTGGGTGGTCGGCATGGTGAATGTGCGCGGAAATCTGTACTGTGTTGCGGATATTGCGGCCTTTCTGGGGAAAGGCCGCGTCAGTGGTGAAATGCACAATCGTATGTTGTTGGTTGCAGATCAGCACCAGTTTAATGCGGCCTTGTTGGTTGAGAAAGTATTGGGGTTGCGTGATACCGAGCGCTGGCATTTTGATGCTGGTAAAGGGTGTTACGTTGATGAGCAGGGTGTGAAATGGCACAAGCTGGATGTATCCGGCTTATTGGGTCAAGCTGAATTTTTGCAAATTGGCGTCTGATGGTCGTCACAAGGGAGAATACAAATGGCATTTAAATTGAAACTACCGGCGTTTAATTTGCCCAAGCGGGGTCGGGCTGAAAAAGTCGCAGGCCGCACGTGGTTTGATTTCAAAATTCCGTTGATTGGGCATTTGCCGATTGCGCGGCAATTGGCCTTGTTGGGTGGTTTCACTGTATTTTCCTTGGTGGTGACCATTGTTGCAGCCTATTTGAACTATGACGTTGCACAGGATCGTGCAGAATATGTGCAGTTAGCGTCTAGTTTGGAGTTGAACGTTGAGCGTTTGGACCATGATGCGGGCTTGGCGGCTGACGGTGAAAAAGATGCATTCCGGCAATTGCGTGAGGCACGTACCGATTTGATCAAGGCGCTGACCGAGATTGATAAAGGTGGTGCAGTTGTGCCAGCGACCAAAGGTGAGCCGCGCCAAGTGTTGACGCCCTTGCTGGCCACCGCTAAAAACATGCTGAATGAGGAGGCCAAGCTGGAGGCAGGTCAAGCCAGCTTGCTATTGCTGAGTGACTCAGTGGACACCATGGCGGAAGGTGAAAATGAATTCCGCACCTTGTCCGAGCAGTTGCTGCAAAGCATCAACAAGGAGCAAGTGGGTCAGCTCATGCTGGCGTTGGAGCGTGTGTCTGGTGACGTGTCTGCCTTGCTGGCGCCAGATATTGATCTAGATGACGTGGCGCAGTTGGCAATTGATACGGAGGCGGCTCAAGCGATTCTGGATAACATGCCTTCAGATGTGCCTAGCGTGCTGCGTGCACGTGAATTGTTCGCGCCGTATCGTCAAACCGTGGAAAATCTGGTGGGCCAATCCCGTTTGCTGGTGGATGCTAAAGACTCGGTAAAGGAAATTTCCAAGCAGGCTGACGTGATGGTGCCACAAACCAAAAAGCTGATTACGGCCTATAACAGTGCGCAACAAGGCTCGGTGTTGACGTTCTTGACGGTGTTGTTTGGTCTGTTGACCGTGCTGGCCTTGTTGTTGATGTTTAAAGAATATCTGGAAGATTCTCGTTTGCAAGCGCAACGTGCGGAAGAAACCAATACACGTAACCAGCGCGCGATTTTGCGACTGATGAACGAATTGAGCGACTTGGCGGACGGTGACTTGACGATTCGTGCGACGGTGACGGAAGACATTACCGGTGCGATTGCGGACTCCGTGAATTTCACCACTGAAGAATTGCGTAAGCTGGTCGGCGGGATTAACTCCGCTTCCGAGCAAATGGACGTGGCAACGGGTCAGGCGGATTCGATTTCCAAAGACTTGATTATGGCGACGCAAAAGCAGGTGCGCGAAATTCGGGATGCGGAAGAGTCCGTGCAACTGATGGCAAAGTCGATTCTGGAGGTGGACTCGAGTGCTGCTAAGGCGGCAGAGGTGGGTCGTCGCACCTTGGCTGCGACCGAGCAAGGTGCGCAGGCGGTGCGCAACACCATCGTCGGTATGGATTCGATTCGTGAACAAATTCAGGAAACCTCCAAGCGTATTAAACGGCTGGGTGAAAGCTCGCAGGAAATTGGTGAAATCGTGGATCTGATTTCGGACATTACCGAGCAAACCAACGTGTTGGCGTTGAACGCGGCCATTCAGGCGGCATCGGCGGGTGAAGCCGGTCGCGGCTTCTCGGTGGTGGCGGAAGAAGTGCAGCGGCTGGCGGAACGTTCCGCTGAAGCGACGCGGCAGATCGGTGCGCTGGTAAAAACCATTCAGAGCGATACCAATGATGCGGTGTCTGCGATGGAAAAGAGTACATTGGGTGTGGTGGAAGGGGCGAAACTGTCCGATATGGCGGGTCAGTCGCTGCGTGAAATTGAACACGTGACGAACGAACTGGCTAAGCTGATTAACAGTATCTCGGTGACGACACAGGTGCAGACAGACATGGTGGGTGAAGTAGCCAATGCAATGGGTGAAATTCTGAAGATTACCGGTCAGACTACCCAAGGTACGCGTCTGACGGCTGAGTCGGTTGAGCAGTTGACCAAGTTGGCTTCCGACTTGAAGGGCTCTGTTGCCGGCTTCAAGATTCAATAATCCTAACTCCGTGATTCAGGCATGAATAACCCTGCACAATTTGATCGAGCGACTCTGGCTGCCGTCAAGCCTGGCGTGGATAGCACGCTGGGTGAGATGAGTGCGCAGCTTGAGAAGTTTTTTGAGAACGCGCTGGATGTCTCGGCACTGAATCGTGCGCAAGCGGAGCTGCATCGTTTGCTGGGCGTGTTCAGAATGGTGCGTTTGGATGGCATCGTCGTTTACTGTACCGAGATACAGGCCGTATTAAATGAATTGGCGATGTCGCCACAGATGACATCCACCTTGCACAAGGAAGAGTTGCGTTCGGCCATCACGGCATTGATGCGCTATCTGGATGACTTGGCACAGGGCGCGGATAACACCGTGTTGCGCTTGTTTGCTAATTATCAGCAGATGCAGCAGTTGCGAGGTTTGGAAATGTCCTTTGATCAGGACTTGTTCTATCCCAATTTGGCGGTGCAGTTGCCACCGGCCATTCTCGGTTTGGCCAGATTTCCCGATCCGGCTGCCTACTTCAAGGCTGCCCGGAATTATTACCAGCAGGGTTTGTTGCGCTATTTGCGTCATGACGACACCCCTGCCGCGTTGAAGTTGATGCAGCAAGCCGTTAACGTGGCGTTGAGTTCCATGCCGCAGGACGATACGCGCGCCTTCTGGTGGGTGTGCAGTGGTTTGATCGACTGTGTCGCCCGTGATGGTTTGCCGCCGGATTTAAATCCCCAAAAAGCACTGGCCAAAATCGATCAGCAAATGCGTTCGGTGATTGCTGGAACGCCGGGTAATACGCATGCATTGATGAATGAAATGCTGTACTTGGTGGGCCGTAGTCACAATGTAAGTGGCATTGTGGCGTCCATCAAGCAGGCATATGCACTGGATCGCTATTTCCCAGAATCGACCGCCATTTCGCCGGTTGAATTGGCGCGCCGCCTAGGGGTCATGCGCGAATTGCTGCGTAGTACCGAGGAAATGTGGGAAAGCTGTGCTCATGGCGAACAGGCCATTTATGGTAATTTTGTCAGTCAAGCGCGCATGATTGAGCAGCAGACTGAGCAAATGGATCTGGTGGCGCTGCAATATTTGACGCAGCAGATCGCCAAATTTGCCGGGTTGGCCAATACCGCCGAGCATGTGCAGCACATTGGCATGGATATGGCAGTGGCACTGTTATTGCTAGGCAGCGGCATTGCGCATTATCGTGAACTGGATGGTGCATTCCAGGAACAGGTGCGCTTGCTGGCAGAAAAAATGCAGGCAGAGGTAGACGGTGGAACCGTTCCTGAAGGTCAGCTTTCCGCCTTGATTAACTTGTATTGCCAAACAGAACGTAGCGATGCGTTGCAGTTGCTGAGCAAGGAAATGCTGGTGAACTTGCAGCAAGCTGAAAGTGGCTTGAATGTCTTGTTTGCGGATATTACCCGCCAGGAGGAATTGGCCACGGTGCACAAGCTGCTGAAGCAAGTGCAAGGAAGTTTGCTGTTGTCCCGACTCATGCAAGCCTCTCAACTTACCAGTGAAATCCGTGAATCCATCAATTTGCTGGTAGAGGTTAACAAGCCCATCAAGCCGACAGATAGTCGCGTGTTAGCCAGTGCCCTTAGCCAATTGGAAGGTTATCTGGAGCAAATTCCGAATGGGCACGCCGATCAGGTCGATGGTTTGGCCATGGCTGCGCGAGAATTGCAGCAGTTGCGCCAACCTGCACCGCCGCCAGCGCCTGTGCAGGCTGCACCGGAAGTGGTGGAGGCGCGTTCCGCAGAAGATCAGGAGTTGCTGGAGATTTTCCTCGAAGAAGCGACCGAAGTATTGGGCATCATGCGGGAAAGTCTGGAAGCCTGTTTGGCCGGGCGCGAAGATGACAATGCCCTGGTGACGATCCGTCGCGGCTATCACACCCTGAAGGGCAGTGGTCGCATGGTGGGCTTGGTTGAGATCGGCGAGGTGGCTTGGGCTGCCGAAAATGCCATGAACAAATGGCTGCAAGCCAATAAGGGGCAAACGCCCTTGCTGCTGGAGTTTATTGATCTATCCATCCAGAAATTTAGTGGTTGGGTCGATGAGTTAGGTAGTCGTGGCGCAGCACTGATTAAAGCGGATGACTTGGTGGCACTGGCGCAGCGGGTTGAGCGTATGGCCGTGGGGGATGTAGAGGTTGCAGCCCCTGCTGCACCGGTTATCGCTCCCGCGCCTGCACCAGTTGCAGTCGCAGTACCTGTTGCCGCGCCCATCCCGGCGATAGAACCGGTGTCCGAGCCGGTGGTCGCGCCAATCCCTGAAGTGGTCGAAAGTAAAGAGACGGTGGATCCCGATCACTTGTGCATTGGTGATCGTGTATTGTCGAAAACCCTGTTCAAGATCGCATCCGAAGAGGCGCGGCAGCATGTGGCCAAGTTGCGGCATTGTTTTGAAGAGCTGTGTCGCACCCCAGCGTTGTTGGTGCAGTACGACTTTATGCGGGCCGCGCACACCTTGGTCGGCGTTAATCGAGCCATGGGCTTTACCGAAGTGGTAGAGCTGGCGTTTGCCTTGGAAAGTTGGTTGCAGGCTCGAATTGATACGCCCTCTTCCCTGATGTATGACGAAGTGCCGCTGCTGGAAGCGGTCATCGTGGGCTTGGAAGAGATGGCGACTCAAGTGTGTAGCCAGATGATTCCGGCGACACGCGATGATTTGATTGCGCGTTTGCGTGAAACACGTGAGGTGGTTCATCCAGTGCCCGTGAGCGCGCCTGCGCCAGCCCCAGCACCTCAAGCGCCGACGGCAGGTGTTGCCATGTTGGATGGTTTGTCGTTGCATGACGACGAACCTGCGCCCGTTGTTGAGGTTGCAC
>DHYQ01000016.1:8395-25610 GCA_002414205.1 Gallionellaceae bacterium UBA5126
CCTGTGGTTGAGGTTGCGCCTGTCATTGAGGTGGTACCGCCATTTGAGCTGGCGCCGGTGATGGAGGCCAGCGTGGCGCTGCCAGAAATTGAGCCTGTGCAGGTGGCAGCACTGGATATCAGCTTCCTGGATGCGCTCTTGCCATCCGCCGCTGCAACCTCCGAGCTGCTTGTGCCGGTTGAAGAAGTGCCGACACTCAATTTTGACATCGAGGTTGCGCCTGTCGCCGAAGTGCAGCCAGCCGAGGCGGTTGAGGCCGCGATCGAATCGCCATTTGTGTTTGATCTCCTGGCGGCGGCACCGGAAACCCAAGCCGAACCAGCACTCATTGCGCCGAGCGAAAGCGTGCCTGAGGCCTTGTTCGATGAGATGTTTACGGCAGACGTGGCCCCCGCCGCTGTCAGCGGGCCGGATGATTTTGCGCTGCCGACGGCTCTCGACGCGGTGGAAAGTAGCCCGGCTATTTCCTTCGACGAGGTGTTCAGCGCTGAGTCGTTGGTGCCGTCCGTGTTGATGGACGAACTGCCTGCGACACCGCAGCCATTGGATGAGTCTGCTCGGGTATTTGAGCCGCACTTGGATTTCGCAGTCGTCAGTGAACCTGCGCCTGTCTTACCGGAAATCGACGATTTGCTCGTCTCGATGCCGGTACCACCAGAAGCACGGGTCACACCGCCTGAAGTCACGTCGGAGGCTGTACGTGCAGCACCCGCAGAAGAAGCGCCGCAAGCCAAGACCAATGTGGTGACCGTGCGTGACGACGTTGACGAGCAATTGTTGCCGGTGTTCCTGGAAGAGGCGGATGAGTTGATGCCCAAGATGGGGGTTGACTTGCGTGCATGGCGTGAGAATCCGAAAAATGAACAACTGGCCAATTCGTTGAAGCGTCTGCTGCATACCATCAAGGGCAGTTCGCGTATGGCAGGCGCCATGCGGATCGGTGAAATTGCGCACGAAATGGAAAGTCGCGTGCTGGCCGCAGACAAGTTGCAGCAGCAGCCTGGTTTCTGGGATGGCCTGGAGCACGAGTTCGATCGCATCTCCGCCTTGCTGGAGCGTTTGCATTCCGGCAACTTTAATGAGCCGGAAGTGCTGGTTGTCGAAGCGGAAACAGAAGCAGAAGTTGAAGTTGAAGAGGCACAAACTCCTGAGCAGGTGCGTAAAGCCAATGAGCGCGCGGCGCAAAGTGCGCTGCTGCGGGTGCGTGCGGACGTGATTGACTTGTTGGTGAACGAAGCTGGTGAAATCAGCGTGACCCGCTCGCGCATGGAAACCGAGCTGCAAACCTTCAAGGAAGCACTGATGGAATTGACGGGCAGCGTGAACCGTTTGCGTCAGCAGTTGCGTGAAGTGGAAATTCAGGCGGAAAGCCAGATGCAAGCGCGTATCAACTTGAGCCAGTCCGAGCATGAGCAGTTTGACCCGCTGGAATTTGACCGCTTTACCCGCTTGCAGGAACTGACCCGCTTCATGAACGAAAGTGTGCATGACGTTCAAACCGTGCAACAGACTCTGCTGAAAAATCTGGATGAGACCATGCTGGCGATGTCGGTGCAGGCACGCTTGAATCGTGACTTGCAGCAACGTTTGATGAATGTGCGTATGGTGCCGTTCAACAGTATTGCCGAACGTCTGTACCGCATCATGCGGCAGACCGGTAAAGAACTGCGCAAGCGTGCCAACCTCGAATTGCAGGGCGGCTATATCGAACTGGATCGAAGCGTGCTGGAAAAGATGACCGCACCCTTCGAGCACTTGTTGCGCAATGCGATTGCCCACGGCTTGGAAAATGAGGATGTGCGTCAAAGTCGTGGCAAGCGCATCATCGGCGACATTCGTCTCAGCCTGCGTCAGGAAAACAACGAAGTGGTGTTTGAGCTGAGCGATGACGGCGGTGGCTTGAATTTCACCGCGTTGCGTGACAAAGCCAAGGCGCTGGGGTTCACCAAGCAGGGCGTCGAGTTGACCGAGCAGCAGTTGTCGCAATTGATTTTCGTGTCGGGTGTTTCGACCGCCTCGGAAGTGAGTGCGGTGGCGGGGCGTGGCATTGGGATGGATGTGGTGCGGAGTGAAATCGCCGGTTTGGGTGGTCGCATCGACGTCAGCTCGCAATCCGGTGTCGGGACGCGTTTCACCATTCACTTGCCCTTGACGTTGGCGGTGATGCAGACCGTGATGGTGCGTTCTGGTGAAGATATTTACGCCATTCCAGCCACCATGGTGGAGCAGGTGCAGCAAATTCGCAGCAAGGAAATGGCAGCAGTGCATGCCAAGGGCGCGGTGGAGTTTCAGCAGCGCAACTATCCGCTGCATTATTTGCCCAGCTTGCTGGGGAATGATGCACATGTGATGGAAAACCATGTGCGCCACTCCGTGTTGCTGTTGCGGGGTGCCGAGCAACGTATTGCATTGCATGTGGACGAATTGCTGGGCCGTCAGGAAGCGGTGGTCAAGAACATCGGCCCTCAACTCGCCCGTATGATCGGTATTGCCGGGGCGACGGTGCGTGGTGATGGTCAGGTGGTGTTGATTCTGAACCCGGTGCAAATGGCACAGCGTGTGATCAGCGTGGCAAAACCGCAGGTGATCGAGAAGGAAGAAGAACTGCGTACCCAGGCGGTTGTCATGGTCGTGGACGATTCCTTGACTGTGCGCAAGATTACCTCGCGTCTGTTGACTCGTGCCGGTTACCACGTTGTCACCGCGACCGATGGCATGAACGCGCTGGAACAGCTCACCGACATGACACCCGATGTGATGTTGCTGGACGTGGAAATGCCGCGTATGGATGGCTTTGAACTGACCAAGAACATCCGTCGCAGCAACACCATGAAACAGTTCCCCATCATCATGATTACCTCGCGTACCGCTGACAAGCACCGTACTTATGCGATGGAGCTGGGGGTAAATGCCTATTTGGGCAAGCCGTATCAGGAAGATGACTTGCTGAAACGCATTGCCGAATTTGTGGCGGTGCCTAACAGCACCATGGCCTGATGTTCCCGCTGACAATAGTTCCTGACACTGTGGCGTTGCAATTGACCTGCGACGCCATGGGAGAACAGCTCCGATGTCAACTTTCAATCTGACCCATCATTTTCTGATTGCCATGCCCGCCATCAAGGAGGGCTTTTTTGCTGGTGCATTGACGTACATCTGCGAACATAATGACAGAGGCGCGATGGGTTTGATCGTCAATCGGCCTACCAGTCTCACGGTGGGTGAATTGTTCACGCAAATTCACCAGCCGCTGCATGACGAAGTGTTGCAAGCCGCTGCGGTCTATTTTGGTGGGCCGGTACAAAGCGAACGCGGCTTCGTGCTGCATGACACGCCCATGCCATGGCAATCCTCGTTGCGGATCAATGACCATTTGGCGCTGACCACCTCGCGTGACATTCTGGCAGCGGTGTCCGAAGGTAATGGCCCGCAAAATCTGCTGGTGGCGTTGGGTTATGCTGGTTGGGACGCCGGACAACTGGAAACCGAAATTGCCGAAAACACTTGGCTGACCGTGCCTGCCGATCGCCGCATTCTGTTTGATCTGCCGCCAGAAGAGCGCCTGATAGCTGCGGCTGCTTTGTTGGGTATCGAGTACGCCGCCCTGGCTGAGGAAGCCGGTCATGCCTGACGCACGGCCTTCAGGCACGTTGCTGGCATTTGATTTTGGCACCCGCCGCATTGGCATTGCCCAAGGCAGCACTCTGTTGCAGCACGCCCAGCCGCTGTTGACCATCGACGACGAAAAAACTGACACCCGCTTTGCCAAAATCGCCGCCGTGCTGGCGGAATGGCAACCGGTGGCGCTGGTGGTGGGCCTCCCCTGTCACGACGACGGCACGCCGCACGAATTGACCGCACTGTGCCGCCGCTTTGCCAATCGCCTCAAGGGCCGCTTCGGCCTGCCGGTGATTCTGCTGGATGAGCGCTTCACCTCCACTGCCGCCAGCGAGGCGCTGACCCGCGCCGGGGTGTATGGCAAAAAGCAAAAAGCCATGCTGGATCAATACGCCGCCCAGCAATTGCTCCAGGCCTATTTTGATGAACCTTCTGCCGGAAAAATGCTATGAGAAATCCGCAACTGAATCAGGACGGCTCGTTGCAGCACCTGCTGTCCACCGAAGGCTTGCCCGCTCGCATTCTGCGCGAGCTATTGGACAAGGCCAGCACCTTTATCGACGACAGCAGCGGCACGCCGGAAATCCGCAAGGTGCCGCTGCTGGCGGGCAAGTCGGTGTTCAACATCTTTTTCGAGAACAGCACCCGCACCCGCACCACCTTTGAAATCGCCGCCAAACGCCTGTCGGCGGATGTAGTGAATCTCAACATCGGCTCCTCCTCCACCAGCAAGGGCGAAACCCTGCTGGATACGGTGGACAACCTGTGCGCCATGCACGCCGACATGTTTATCGTGCGCCATTCGCAAAGCGGTGCGGCGCATCTGATTGCCCGCCATGTCGCGCCGGATATTCACGTCATCAACGCTGGGGACGGTCGCCATGCGCATCCGACGCAGGCGCTGCTGGACATGTACACCATTCGCCATTACAAAAAAGAGTTCCATAACTTGCGCGTGGCGATTGTCGGCGACGTGCTGCATTCCCGCGTGGCGCGCTCGCAAATCCATGCCCTGACCACTCTAGGCGTACCGGAAGTGCGCGTGATTGCGCCCAAGACCCTGCTACCCAGCCACGTGGAAAAAATGGGCGTGCATGTCTATCACGACATGCGCCAAGGGCTGCGCGATGTGGATGCGGTGCTGATGTTGCGCTTGCAAAATGAGCGCATGCAGGGCGCGCTGCTGCCCTCGGCGCAGGAGTATTTCAAATACTATGGCCTGACCGAAGAAAAACTGGCCTACGCCAAGCCGGACGCCATCGTCATGCACCCCGGCCCGATGAATCGCGGCGTGGAAATCGACTCCGCCGTGGCCGACGGCCCGCGCTCGGTGATTTTGTCGCAAGTGACTTTTGGCATCGCCGTGCGCATGGCGGTGATGAGCACCTTGATTGGGAGCAAAGCATGAACCTGCATATTCGCAACGGGCGGGTGATTGACCCGAAAAACCAGATGGATCGCGTCTGCGACGTGTATGTGGTCGAGGGCAAAATCGCCGCCTTCGATACCGCCCCGGATAATTTTGCCGGGGAAACACTGGACGCCAGCGGGCTGATCGTCACGCCGGGGCTGGTGGATTTGGCCGTGCGCCTGCGCGAGCCGGGCTGTGAATACATCGCCACGCTGGAATCGGAAATGTCCGCTGCCGTGGCTGGGGGGATCACCCGTCTATCCTGCCCGCCCGACACCGACCCGCCGCTGGACGAACCTGGCTTGGTGGAAATGCTGAAATTCCGCGCCCGCAAATTGCGGCAGGCGCACGTTTACCCGATTGGTGCGCTGACCACCGGCCTGAAAGGGCAGGAGTTGACCGAAATGGCTGAGCTGGTGGATGCCGGTTGCGTCGGCTTCAGCCAAGCCAACGCCCCGCTGACCGACACCCGCGTGTTGATGCGCGCCATGCAGTACGCCGCCACCTTCGATTTCCCGCTGTGGCTGCGCCCGCAGGACTACTATCTGGCCAAAAACGGCGTGGCGCATGATGGCGAAATCGCCGCCCGCTATGGTTTCACGCCCATTCCGGTGTGCGCGGAAACCATCGCCCTTTCGACCATTCTGGCGCTGATGCGCGAAACCGGCGCACGCGTGCACATCTGCCGCATCTCCAGCGCCGCCGGGGTGGAGATGATCCGCGCTGCCAAGCACGAAGGCTTGCCGCTGACTTGTGACGTGTCGATTAACCACGTCCACCTGTGCGACAACGACATCGGCTACTTCGATGCCAACTGCCATTTGATTCCCCCGCTGCGCAGCCAACGCGACCGCACAGCTTTGCGCGCCGGATTGCTGGACGGCACCATCGACGTGATTTGCTCCAACCACACGCCGGTGGATGACGACGCCAAACAACTGCCCTTCGCCGAAGCCGAAGCCGGAGCCACCGGGCTGGAATTGCTGCTGCCGCTAGTACTGAAATGGGCGGCGCAGGAAAATTTGCCGCTGAGCGTGGCGCTGGACAAAGTTACCCACCAGGCTGCCACGATTCTGGGTGCCGAAGGCGGCGACATCACCCCCGGCGCACCCGCCGACCTGTGTTTGTTCGACCCGCAACAAGACTGGACAATCCAGCCCAACGCGCTGCAAAGCCAAGGCAAAAACACCCCCTTCCTCGGTCACAACGTCTTGGGACAAGTGCGCTACACCGTGGTGGGTGGGCAAGTGGTGTTTGCGCGCTAAGCTCACCCCCTGCCACCAAGCACCGCCCATCCGTGGCGGCACTTGGTGGTGTCTTCTCCCCACTTCCCCCGCCAAATCTGCGACAATCCGCGCCCTTGTTTGTCTCTGGATGTTGAAACCATGACTGATTTGCACACCAATCCCTTGCTGGATTTTTCCGGTTTGCCGCGTTTTGCGGAGATTGTCCCGGCGCATGTGGCTCCGGCCATCGAACATTTGCTGGCGGAGAATCGCGCTCTGACGGCGCGGCTGTTGCAGGATGATGTACCGGCCACCTGGGCGGCGTTTGTGCGCCCGATGGAGGATGCCAACGAGCGGCTGTCGCGTGCCTGGGGGCCGGTGGGGCATTTGAATGCGGTGATGAATTCGCCGGAATTGCGCGAGGTGTATAACGCCACGCTGCCGAAAATCACCCAGTATTACGCCGAGTTGGGGCAAAACCTGGCGCTGTTTCAGAAGTTCAAGGCGCTGCGCGCCAGCGACGAATTTGCCAGTTTGAGCGTGGCGCAGCAAAAAATCATCGAAAACGAGTTGCGCGATTTCCGCCTGGGCGGGGCGGAGTTGCCGGAGGCGCAAAAGGCGCGCTATCTGGCCTTGCAGGAGCGGCAGGCGGAATTGTCGTCGCACTTTTCCGACAATTTGCTGGATGCCACCAATGACTACACGCTGTTGATCGACAACCAAGCCGAGTTGTCCGGCCTGCCGGATGATGTGTGCGAAATGGCGCGGGAAACGGCGCAGGCGGCGGGCAAGGACGGTTGGCTGTTTACCCTGAAAGCGCCGTCGTATTTGCCGGTGATGCAGTTTGCCGACAGCCGCACGCTGCGCGAAACCTTGTACCGCGCCTACGGCGTGCGCGCCAGTGAGTTTGGCAAAACCGAGTGGGACAACACGCCGCTGATGGCGGAAATAGTGCAACTGCGCGCCGAGGAGGCCAGCTTGCTGGGCTTTGCCAACTACGGCGAATTGTCGCTGGCGGCCAAGATGGCCGACACGCCGCAGCAGGTGGTGGATTTCTTGCGCGAATTGGCGCAGCGGGCGCGACCTTTTGCCGAGCAGGATGTGGCCGAGTTGCGCGCCTTTGCCGCCAGCGACTTGGGCATGGACAATTTGCAGTCGTGGGATTTTGCCTACGTCAGCGAAAAACTGCGCCAGCAGCGCTACGCCTTTTCCGAGCAGGAGGTGAAAGCCTATTTCCCCGAAGACGCGGTGCTGAACGGCATGTTCAAACTGGTGGAAACGCTGTACGGCCTGACCATCGTCCCGGCCAGCGCGCCGGTGTGGCACGACGACGTGCGCTTTTTCGACATTCGCGGCGGCGGCGATGCGCTGGTGGGGCAGTTTTACCTCGACCTGTATGCGCGCAACAGCAAGCGCGGCGGGGCCTGGATGGATGATGTGATTTGCCGTCGCCGCCTGAGTGACGGCACGATTCAAACCCCGGTGGCCTATCTCAATTGCAACTTCTCCGCCCCGGTCGGCGGCAAACCAGCGCTGTTCACCCACGACGAGGTGATTACCCTGTTCCACGAAACCGGCCACGGCCTGCATCACCTGCTGACCGAAGGCGAGGAAATGGCGGTGTCCGGCATCAACGGCGTGGAATGGGACGCGGTGGAGCTGCCGTCGCAGTTCATGGAAAACTTCTGCTGGGAATGGGAGGTGTTGAGCGACATGACCCGCCATGTGGAAAGCGGCGAGTCGCTGCCGCGTGCCTTGTTCGACAAGATGCTGGCGGCGAAGAATTTCCAGAGCGGCCTGCAAACCTTGCGCCAAATCGAGTTCGGCCTGTTCGACATGCTGATGCACAGCCAATTTGACGCCAGCGGCGACCAGTCGATTTTGCAACTGCTGGACGAAGTGCGCGGCGAAGTGGCCGTGCTGATCCCGCCCGCCTACAACCGCTTCCCCAACAGCTTCTCGCACATTTTTGCCGGTGGCTACGCGGCGGGCTACTACAGCTACAAATGGGCCGAAGTGCTGTCCGCCGACGCCTACAGCCTGTTTGAAGAACAAGGCATCCTCAACCCCGACACTGGCGCACAATTCCGCCGCGAAATCCTCGCCGTCGGCGGCTCCCGCCCCGCCATGGACTCCTTCGCCGCCTTTCGGGGACGAGAGCCCAACGTCGATGCCCTGTTGCGGCATAACGGCTTGCGTTAATCGCGGACATGGCTAAGTTACCCAAACAGCGTTTCCATCTGGTTTATTCCGTGCTGATGAGCGCGGTGATGGTGACGCTGATGACGTGCGTGGTGACCTTGGCCAATGTCGGGCTGGCGGCGGATTTTTGGGCGCGCTGGTTGCATGCGATTTTGATTGCCTATCCCATTGCCCTGCCGATTATTTATTTCCTCGCGCCGCAGGTGCGCAAGCTCACGGCGCGCTGGGTAGAAGTTCCCTGATTTTCAAAGAAAAATTCCGGCATCCGTGGCGGAATGCTGTTAGCATGCCGCCACTTTTTGATGCGCCGGCATGGGCGCGTTTTTTCTGAATCTGGTTGATGGCATGAAATTACGGGCACGTTTTTTGTGGTTGATGGCGGGGATTTTTACCGGCTTTGTGTTGTTGGGCGGGTTGATGGCCGAGCGTCTGACCTATAACGTGAATTCGGAATGGGGGCAGCAACTGGTGCAACGCCAGGTGATGTTCGATAAATACCGCACGTTGTCGCCGCTACAAAAGGAACTTCAGTTGGCACGCAAACTGGCCGCCGAGCCGGACATCGTGCGTATGGCGCAGGCGGAGCAGGATGGGCAGGCCCGCCGCGCCGGGGTGGCGCTGCTGGAGCAGTACCGCATGCAGTTCCGCGACCACAGCTATTTCGCCGCCTTTGCCCACAGTGGGCATTACTACTACAACGATGCCGTGGATCAGTACCGCGACCGGCAGTTGCGCTATACCCTGAGCCCGACGACGCCTGCGGACAAGTGGTTTTATGCCACCTTGGCCGATGGGCGCGATTACCAAATTAACCTCGACCCGGACGTGCATCTGAATGTCACCAAGGTTTGGATCAATGTGCTGATTTTTGGCCCGCATCATGAGGTGCTGGGGGTCATCGGCACCGGGCTGGATTTGACGGATTTTCTCAAGGAAACGGTGGGTGTGCCAGTGTCCGGGGTGCACAATGTGTTTATCAACCGCAATATGGCGATTCAGCTACATAACGATCCCAAACTGATTGATTACATGAGTGTGGCCAAAGCGGGCAGCGAGCAGATTCGGGTGGATCGTCTGCTGACCCGGAGTGAGGATAGGCGGCATTTGCAAACCATCATGCAACAGTTGCAGGGCAAGCCAGATCGGGTGGAAACCTTTTGGGTGGAATTCGATGGTGCCCAGCATTTGTTGGGGGTGTCCTGGTTGCCGGAGCTGGGCTGGTATGACCTGACGCTGATCAATCCGCTCAGTTTGATGCTGGCTGATGATGCCTGGTTGATTTTACTGGTGTTCGCCAGTCTGTTTTTGTTGAGCTTGTTGCTGTTGGGGCAGGGGTTTCGGTGTTGGGTGTTATGGCCAATTGCGGCTTTGCAGCAGGCCGTGCGCGACGTGCACGCCGACAGACCGGTGGACGTCAGTACGTTGGCGACCCGGAGTGAGCTGGGCGAGTTGTCGCAGGCTTTTGTACACATGGCGCATGATGTGCAAGAGACGCGGCACGATCTGGAAGAAAAAGTGCGCCAGCGCACGGCGGCGTTGCAGCACATGGCAGAAACCGACCCCCTGACCGGCTTGCTGAATCGGCGTGGTTTGCTGGAGCGGCTGGAACAGGCGCTGTCGCGCCAGGATAGGCTGGGTGAGGGGTTGGGGGTGTTGCTGCTGGATCTGGATTACTTCAAGCAGGTCAACGATGTCTACGGTCATGCGGCCGGAGATTTGACCTTGTGCGAGTTTGCCAAGGTGTTGCAGTCCACGCTACGGGAATATGACGATGCTGCGCGCTGGGGCGGCGAAGAATTTCTGGTGGTGGTGCCAGCGGCTACGCCGGCGGGTTTGCAGATGCTGGCCGAGCGTATTCGCAGTCAGGTGGCGGCGATGCAAATTCGCATTGGTTCACGGCAATTCTCCGTCACCGTGAGTGTGGGGGGGCATTTCAGCGCAGAAGCCTGCTCGGCAGACGCGTTGTTGCACGCGGCGGATGAGGCTTTGTATCGCGCCAAGTCGGCGGGACGCAATTGCGTACAAATGACGCCGCCCGCTGGTTGGGATGTCGGGTAGATGTCGGGGACAGGGGGGGGCGTATCGGTTATCATGCGCCCCTCACGAGGGGGGGGTATGGAGCATTGTGAATTGTGTCAGTCGCCGGGCGGCGTGCTGGTTTGGCGGGGCGAACGTTGTCGGGTGGTGTTGGTTGAAGAGGCAGACTATCCGGGCTATTGCCGGGTGATCTGGAACGACCACGTTGCTGAAGCCACCGATTTACCCCCCTTGGATCGCCAGCACATGATGATCGTGGTGATGAAGGTGGAGGCCGCGATACGGGCCGTGATGCACCCCGACAAGATCAATCTGGCCAGTCTGGGCAATATGACGCCCCATCTGCACTGGCACATCATTCCGCGTTACCGGCTGGATCGACATTTTCCCCAATCCATCTGGGGGCCGCCGCAACGTGAGCCGAGGGTGAATGCACCGGATGGCTGGCAGACGCAGTTGGTGACACATTTAACCGCAGCCTTGGAGGGTTGAGATGCTGAATTTACCGCTCGAACCCACCGACGACCGGGCCAATCCGGTCTTTCGCAGTGTGGCGGATTGCCAACGCTGGTTGAACCAGTTGCAACTCACCAATGTGCAATTGGCGCACAGCAAGTTGCTGGTGCAATTGAATGAACTGAACCGTTTTCCCATGCGTTCCACCGAGCGGCTGGCCATCATGGAAGCCCTGCGGGAAACGCTGGAGCATGTGCAGCAAGAAGTCGCCAAAAAATTGATCGGCAAGCCGCTGCTGCTGAGCGAAGCGGAGTTCTTGATCTTCATGGGCCTGGTTCATGTTTGGCAAGGTATAGTGCTGGGCTATCAACGTTGCTTGCAGGACTACCTCAGTGGTGACCGCAGCATTGCGCCGCAAGGCGCGTTGTTGTGTCAGCGCTGTTTGCTGTACAGCGGCCTGGAAATTTTTGAATACCTGCGCACCGGCTACGAGTTCGATGGCAACTTGTGGCATCAGTTACACAATTTGTATGCCTTTACCGAAGAACAGGATTTTCATCTCACGCCGGTGAACGACACCCTGCACCAGCGTAAAACCACCTGTAGCAATATTTACATCAAGACTTTGTTGGCGTGCGATGCCCATCCTTCGGAGCTGCGCCGCAGCCAGTTACGTTTGCTGGATGGCTGGCTGGATGAGTGGAGTCAAGAACTGGAGTTGAACCGTGCCTACAGCATCACTGCCGGGGATGCCATGCCGCTGGCGGTGGATCTGGAAAGCCGGGACGGTTTGCGTTTGGCCCCGACAGTCTTGGACAACGACAACATCCGTTATTTGATGCTGATTCCGCTGAGCAAATTGCTGCGGGTGAAAATGATTTTGCTGGAGCAGGGCAGCAGTACGGAAAAAGTCGGTCTGGGTAAATTGCCAGACGACGGCGAGGCCTTGGAGTTGCTGACGTTTTTACATAAATGCTGGTGTGAATCGCATGTGGAGCGCAATCGCCCGTCGCGTAATGTCGGTAAGCGCATGGAAGTGTGTGACCAAATCGAGCAGATATTCAGCGAATTGTCCGGCGGAGCATTTCAGCAACCCAATCGCATGATCACCGCCGCCAACCGCGAAGACAAGGATGATTTTGGTCAGGTGGGGGCGCCGACCGGGGACAAGCACTATCACGCCAAAACCCTGGAGCATTGGCAGGTTGAGCGGGATAGTTTGCTGGGTGGGCAATTTTTGCGGCTGGACAATGCGGAGGCACGGCGCTTGCATCATGGTCAGCTTTTAGCCTTGCGCCTGGCGGATGAAACGTCCTTTGTGTTGGGGGTTGTGACATCGCTCAAGGTGACCCGTATCGGTCGCTTGCAGATGGGGGTGCGTTATTTGCCGGGCAGCCCGGAGGCACTCTGGGTGCGTCATTACGGCCTGAATCAGCTCAATGAGCCGCACAAACCGGCGTTTCTGTTGCCCGCCGTGCGCGAGCTGAATATTCCTAGTAGCCTGATTTTGCCGACACAGGTGTTTCAGGTCGGCAAGGTGCTGGAAATGTTGACCAGCAAAGGGGTCAAGGCAACCGTCAAAATGCAGTTCAGTGTGGAGCGCGGCGCCGATTACGAGCGCATCAGCTTTGAGCCAGTGCGCGTGTAGGCGTTGACGCCAGCACGCGGTGTGCGGGAAAGCGTAGGGAAAACGCGCTACCGCGCCCTTCTTCGCTCAAGATTTCTAGTTTGGCCTGGTGACGCAGGGCGATGCGCTGCACAATTGCCAGCCCCAGGCCGGTGCCGCCGGTTTCGCGCGAACGGCTGTGCTCTACCCGGTAGAAGCGCTCGGTCAAGCGTGGGATGTCGCTGGCCGCGATGCCGATGCCATTGTCGCTGACGGTAAACAGCGGTGTGTCAGCGCGCATCTCCCAGTGCAGGGTGATTTCGCCACCTTCCGGGGTATAGCGAACGGCATTGCTGACCAAATTGCCAAAGGCGCTGCGCAACTCTTCACGGCAGCCACGCAAGCGCAGCATCCCGCCATATTGCAGGTTCAGGGTGTGTCGTCCGCCACTCAGCAGATGACCGTCACGGTAAACCTCCTGCACCAGCGCCTCCATGTCGACTTCGCTTTCGTTGAGCGGCGTTTGCTCGTTTTCCAGGCGCGACAAGGTCAGCAAATCTGCAACCAGATGGCCCATGCGCCGGGTTTGTTCCGCCACCAGGCGCAAGGCGTGTTGGGTTTGCTCTGGATCCAGATGTTCCATGTCCAGCAGATTTTCGACAAAACCGCCCACCACCGTCAGCGGCGTGCGCAATTCATGCGACACATTGGCCACGAAATCGCGCCGCATGGTTTCGATGCGTTCCAGTTGGGTGATGTCGCGGCTAATCAGCAAGCGCTTGTTGTCGCCGTAGCGCACCAGCTTGATGGACAGCACCTGATCGTCATTGCGATTCGGGCGTAGTACCAGCGGCTGATCAAAATGTCCGGCTTGCAGGTAGTCGATAAATTCCGGTTGGCGTACTAGGTAAGTGATGTCCTGCAAGGTGTCCTGGCGCATATTTAGGCCAAAGTGCGCTTCCGCCAGCGGGTTGCACCATTCAATGCGCTGCGCGGCATTCAAAATGGCCACGCCTTCCGGCAGCGCGGCGGTGGCTTGTTCGATGTATTTCACTTGGGCGGCCAGCTCCTGCTTGGTGCGCTGGTGCTGCTGCATCATCTCGTACAAGCGGGAATAGGTTTCTTCCCAGAGGCCCTGACCTTCCGGCACGTTTTCCAGGCGAGCATCGCGCAACCAGCGTTCCAGTTTGAATAACTGCCAGGCGTAGCGGCCCAATAGCCAGAGCAACGCGCCTATCATCCAGACCAGGCCGACCCGAATGGTGAACAGCCCGTATAGCAACAGGGCGAAGGTCGCATTGAGTAGTATCGGCCCGATGGCCCGCAGCCAGAATTCCCGCATTTAGCCTCCTGCTTATTTCTCCAGACACGAAAAGCGATAACCGCTACCGCGTACCGTTTGTATCAATCCGTCTTTTTCCGCCACTTGCAAGGCCGCACGCAAACGACGGATATGCACATCCACCGTGCGCTCTTCCACAAACACCTGCGTGCCCCACACCTGATCCAGCAATTGTGTCCGGCTATACACCCGTTCCGGGTGGGTCATGAAAAATTGTAGCAGGCGGAACTCGGTCGGGCCCAGCTCTACCAACGCACCATTGGCCATAACGCGATGCGACACCGGTGACAGCTCCAGTCCGCCCAGGCTGACCACTTCCTCCGGCATGCTGGGGATGTTGCGGCGCAATACGGCGCGGATGCGCGCCATCAATTCACGTGGCGAAAACGGCTTGGTCATGTAATCGTCCGCGCCGGATTCCAGTCCCAGCACCTTGTCGCGCTCGTCGCCGCGTGCGGTCAGCATGATGATGGGCACATCGGCGGTACGCGGATCGGCGCGCAGTTGTTTGGCCAGCACCACGCCGCTGGTTTGCGGCAACATCCAGTCCAGCAGCACCAGATGTGGTGGCGACTTGCGGATTTGTTGCCAGGCAGCATCGGCATCGCTGGCTTTCAAGGCCGTGAAGCCCGCTTGTTGCACGTTGAAAGCCAGTAATTCAGCGATGGCCGGTTCGTCTTCAACAATCAGGATTTTTGCGTTCATGTTCAGATTCCATTGCGGTGGTCAGGAGGTGCAGGATATGAAGGAATGATGACAATTCCATGACAGTCACTACGGCAAAATTTCAATGGGGGTAGGAATGTTGACTGCCTGCCATAGCGTGTCCATATCCGCATTGCTCAGGGCGATGCAGCCCGCCGTCCAGTCGCGCTGCTGGGTGACGGCAGCGAACAGGCCAAAGCCATTCGGCTGGCCGTGTATCATGATTTGCCCGCCCGCGCTCACGCCACGCTTTTTCGCCGCCGCCAGGTCGTGCGCGTTGGGGTAGGAAATGTGAATGGCCTTGTAAAACGAGCTGTTCGGCTTTTTGAAATCCAGCAGATAGTGCCCTTCCGGCGTCTTGCCGTCGCCCTCCTGCTGCTTGTGCCCCACCGGATTCGGCCCCAGCACCATCTTGAATTCATGCACCACTTTTCCCTGCGCCAAAATTTGCAACTTGCGCTCGGCTTTATAAACGCGCACCAAATCGGCCGTGACGGCGCTATGCGCAAAGCACAACAGGCTCAACGTGAGCGCGATTTTGCCTTTCATTTTTCCTCCTGCGGCTTGTTTTTGGCACGCGGATGCGCCGCGTCATACACCTGACTGAGGTGCTGAAAATCCAGATGGGTATAGACCTGCGTGCTGCGTAGGCTGGCATGGCCCAGCATTTCCTGCACGGCACGCAGGTCGCCGGAAGATTGCAGCACGTGGCTGGCGAAGGAGTGGCGCAGCATGTGCGGATGCACGTGTTGCGGCAACCCGGCCTGTACGGCGCGCTTGGCCAGTTGCAACTGCACCACGCGTGGTGCGATGCGCCGCCCGCGTGCGCCGACAAACAGCGCCGTTTCATCTTCCTGCGCCAACTCGTGCCGCACCCGCAACCAGTCGCGCAGCGCGCTGACCGCCACCCGTCCCAGCGGCACGATGCGGCTTTTGTTGCCCTTGCCGTGTACCCGCACCTCGCCCTGACGCAAATCCAGTTGCCCGGCGTCCAGCGCCACCAACTCCGCCAACCGCAACCCAGAGCTGTAAAACAACTCAAACATGGCCCGGTCGCGCACCGCCAGCGGCGACGGCGTGGCAAATTCCACCAGCCGCACCGCCTCGTCCGGCGACAAGGCATGCGGTAAAGTGCGCGCCGCCTTGGGCGGATGCAGGCCGAGGCAAGGATTGTGCGTGCCGCCGTGTTCCTGCATCCAATAGGCAAAAAAGCCGCGCCAACTGGACAAATGCCGCGCCAGCGAGCGCGCACTCAGCCGGTGCAACTGCGCCACACAACGCCGGATGTGCGCACTGCTCACCTCCGCCAGCGGCGTCTCCCCCAGCAAATCCAGCAACTGCGTCAAATCACGCCGATAACTCGCCACCGTCAACGGCGAATAACGCCGCGCCGCCTGCAACCACAGTAAATACTCCGACAGCAGCGCGGCGGACGACATGGCTAGTCCGCCAACGCGATTTCGCCATGGAACACTGTCACAGCCGGGCCGGTCATCCACACCGGCTGGCCGTCGCCGCCCCAGGCGATGGTGAGTTCGCCGCCACGGGTGCTGACGTTGACCGGGCTGTCCAGCAGGCTGCGCCGAATGCCCGCCACCACGGCGGCGCACGCGCCGGTACCGCAGGCCAGAGTTTCGCCCGCGCCGCGCTCATACACCCGCAAGCGGATGTGGCCGCGCTCCAGCACCTGCATAAAGCCCGCGTTCACGCGTTTGGGGAAGCGCACATGGCGCTCAATCAGCGCGCCTTGCTGCTCCACCGGTGCCGTGTCCAAGTCAGCCACTACTTGCACCGCATGCGGATTGCCCATGGACAGCACGCTAATTGCCACCGTGGCGTCGCCCACTTGCAAGTCCTCGCTCACCGCGCACGTCCCGTCAAAGGGCACGCGTGCTGGCTCGAACACTGGCGCGCCCATGTTCACGGTCACACGCCCGTCGTCCTCCAGCTTCAGGCTAATCAGCCCGCCTTTGGTCTCGACGCGAATCTCGCGCTTGGGCGTCAGCCCCTGCTCGTGCACAAAGCGCACAAAACAGCGCGCCCCGTTGCCGCATTGTTCCACCTCGCCGCCGTCGGCGTTGAAAATACGGTAGCGGAAATCCGCCACCTCGGACGGCTCCACCAGCAACAACTGGTCGCAGCCCACGCCAAAATGCCGGTCGGCCAAAAACCGAATCTGCGCCGCCGACAAATTCACCGCCTGCCGCACGCCGTCCAATACCACAAAATCGTTGCCCGCCCCGTGCATCTTGCTGAATTTCAAACCCATGATCTTTCCCGAAAAACCGCCCACGCGGCACCGGCGCGATTCTAACAGCTTGTGTCAGCACAACCACGCTACAATGCCGCGCCCTGCTTGAAACGGATTGCCACCATGAAATTTTCGTCACGTTTTTATCTGCTCCCACGTTGTTTTGCGCCTTGTCGCCGGAGTCAGCCATGAGCGCCCCCCTGCGCCCCCTTGTCCATAGCCTAGGCTTAGTGCCTTACGAGCCGACTTGGGCGGCGATGAAGCGCTTTACCGCCGAACGCACGGCTACCACGCGGGATGAGATTTGGCTGCTGCAGCATCCGCCGACGTTTACCCAAGGGCTGGCGGGCAAGCCGGAGCA
>DHYQ01000016.1:25643-25945 GCA_002414205.1 Gallionellaceae bacterium UBA5126
AAGCCGGAGCATTTGCTGTTCAACAGTCAGATTCCGGTGGTGAAAATTGATCGCGGCGGGCAAATCACCTATCACGGGCCGGGGCAGATCGTGGCGTATTTGCTGCTGGATTTGCGCCGCTGGCATTTGGGCGTGCGCGAGCTGGTGCGGCTGATGGAGCAAGCGGTGGTGGCGGTGCTGGCGGAATTTGGTGTCACAGCGGCGGGCAGCGAGGAGGCGCCGGGGGTGTATGTCGGCGCGGCCAAAATTGCCTCGCTGGGGCTGAAAATCAAGAATGGCTATTGCTATCACGGCCTGGCTTT
>DHYQ01000016.1:26027-31206 GCA_002414205.1 Gallionellaceae bacterium UBA5126
GGGCTGCGCGTCACCCAGGCGTGTGAACTTGGCATCACGGCCAGCTTGCAGGAATTGCAGGCGCGGCTGGTGCAATATCTGTTGAGCGGCTTGCAGCAGCATCACGCGCAATTCCACGCCGACAAAGGGGTTCAGCCGTGATAGGGCTTGGCAAAGCGTCCTCGTTTGCGGCATTATCGCGCCGCCTTTTTTTATCCTTTTCATCATGAATCATGCCCTGACTTTCGTCCTGATTTTGCTGGCGACCGCCGTACTGGTGGTGGTGGCGTGTCGTTTGTTGCGTTTGCCGGTCATGCTGGGCTACATCACGGTGGGGGTGTTGATTGGGCCACACGCACTGGCCTGGATTCCCGATACACCGGAAACCGGGCATCTAGCGGAAATCGGTGTGGTGTTTTTGATGTTCAGCATTGGGCTGGAATTCAGCCTGGCGCGGCTGTTGGCGATGAAGCGCACGGTGTTCGGGCTGGGCGGGGCCCAAGTGGTGATGACCTTGCTGGCGGTGCTGGGCTGCGTGCTGGCCTTTGGATTGAACTGGCGCGCTGGGGTGGCGCTGGGCGGCGTGCTGGCGATGTCATCGACCGCCATCGTCAGCAAGATGTTGGTGGAGCGGGCGGAGTTGAATGCCCCTTACGGTCAACAGATGATGGGTGTTCTGCTGTTTCAGGATTTGGCGGTGGTGCCGCTGCTCATCATCATCCCGGCGCTGGCAGAAAAAAGCGGCGATTTAACCTTGACCCTGTTGCTGGCCATGCTGAAAGCGGCGGCGGTATTGCTGTTGCTACTGGTGTTCGGACAAAAGCTGATGCGACGCTGGTTTCACGTGGTGGCGGGGCAAAAATCCTCCGAATTGTTCATGCTGAATGTGCTGCTAATGACGCTGGGGCTGGCCTATTTGACCGACTTGGCCGGGTTGTCCATGGCGTTGGGGGCGTTTGTGGCCGGGATGTTGATCTCGGAAACCGAGTACCGCTATCAGGTGGAAGAGGACATCAAACCCTTCCGCGACGTGTTGTTGGGGCTGTTTTTCGTCACCATCGGCATGAAGCTGAATTTGTTCAGTGTGGCGCAAAATTTTGGCTGGATCATGCTGTTGTTGTTGGGCATGGTGCTGCTGAAAACGCTGGTGCTGGCCGGGCTGGCGCGCTGGTTGGAGGGCGATTGGGGCGTGGCGCTGCGCAGCGGGATTGGTCTGGCGCAGGCGGGGGAATTTGGTTTTGTGCTGCTGACCTTGAGCGAGCAGCGCAACCTGCTGCCGGGGCCGGTGTTGCAAATCGTGCTGGCGGCGATGTTGCTGTCCATGCTGGCCGCGCCGTTCCTGATTCAGTATGGCGAAGCGATTGCGCGGCGTTTTTCGGCGGCGGAGTGGACCAATCGTGCCATGCAATTGCACCAGATTGCGATTCAGTGCATGGCGAATAGTGAGCACATCGTGATTTGCGGTTATGGGCGTAGCGGCCAGACGCTGGCGAATTTTCTGGAACAGGAGGGCATGCACTTCGTGGCGCTGGATCTGGATTCGGCCAATGTGCGTGAGGCCTTGGCCGCGCGCAAGAATGTGGTGTATGGCGATGCCGCCAAGCGTGAAGTGCTGATGGCTGCCGGGTTGATGCGCGCCAAGGCTTTGGTGATTACCTATATCGACCACCATTCCGCGCTGGCAATTTTGCGTCACACCCAAGCCCTGCGCCCGGATTTGCCGGTGATCGTGCGTACCAATGACGATACCCATGTGGAAACGCTGAAGCAGGCGGGGGCGGCGGAAGTCGTCGCGGAAATCATCGAGGGTAGTGTGATGCTGGCCTCGCAGGTGCTGCTGCTGTCTGGCCAGTCGCTGAACCGCGTGGTGCGGCGTATTCAGGAAGCGCGTGCCCGGCGCTATGCGGCCTTCAGTGGCTATCTGAAAACCGTGGGGCGCTTTAGTGACACCATGGACGTGGCGCAGCCGCGTTTAAGCAGCGTGTTGCTGCGCGCCGATTCGGCAGCCGTCGGCAAACGCCTGCGCGAGTTGCACTTGCATACCTATGGGGTTGAGGTGAACACCATCCGTCGCCATAGCCTGCGCAACGCGCGTCTGGACATGGAAACGCCGCTGGAAGCAGGCGACATTCTGGTGCTGATCGGGCCGCCTGAAGCCTTGCGCAAGGCAGAGCGCAGCTTGCACGCCGGGGCGGTTAAAGCGGCGTCGTGACGCGGCGGATCAAAAAGGTATGTTCGTCCGTGCTGCTCTGCGACGACAATAATTCATTGCGGGTCTGGCGGCAGAACACCGCAAAATCCTTGGGCGATTCCGGGTCGGTGGCAACCACTTTAAGGATTTGACCATCCACCATGCCGGACAAGGCTTTCTTGGCACGCAGGATGGGCAACGGACAGGCCAGTCCGCGCACATCCAGTTCCACATCAAATGCCATTACAGACCAATCGGCAGACCGGCTTGCGCCCAGCCCATGATGCCGCCACTCAGGTTGTACACCTCCTTCAAGCCGCTGGCGGCGGCAAAGGCGGCGGCTTGGGCAGAGCGTCCACCCATCTGGCAGTAAAAAACAGTGGGGATATTTTTGTCCAGTTCGTTCATGCGCAAGGGGATCATGTGCAGCGGCAGCTTGTCGGCTTGCGGGATTTTGCCGCGCGCTATTTCGGCATCGGTGCGCACGTCCAGCAGGCGGACGTTGCCTTGTTGCAGCATTTTGTTCAGCTCGGTGGCGGAAATGTTTTGGTAAGTGCTCATTTGCTCGCAAGAGGGAGTCGATAGGAAGGGGGCGAATTCTGCGCAATTTACTGGGGATTGTCCACTTTCCGGCGCTTTTTCAAGCAAATTTTTATGACAACTCAATGAAAATTCACAAAAAAATCCAGTGTTGGTCATGAGGGCGCATTTGAGCAATCCGGTCAGTCTGGTTTAGAATGCGCGCTCTTTCAGTTTCTCAGGTGATTTCCCTTGTCTTCTTCTGCCTTGGTCGAAATTCGAGACCTTAATTTTTCCTACGACCAGCGTCCTGTCCTGCAAGGTATCAACATGACTTTCCCGCGTGGCAAATTGATTGCCATCATGGGGCTGTCGGGTTGTGGCAAGACCACGCTGCTGCGGCACATTGGTGGCGCGCTGAAGCCGGATCGTGGCTATGTCAAAATGGACGGGCAGGTTATCCACGAGCTGGATCAGGACGGGTTGTATGCCATGCGCCGCAAGATGGGCTTGCTGTTCCAGTTTGGCGCGCTGTTTACCGATATGTCGGTGTTCGACAACGTGGCTTTCCAGATGCGCGAGCACACCGATTTGCCGGAAGACATGATCCGCGATTTGGTGTTGATGAAGCTGCATGCCGTGGGCCTGCGTGGTACGCACAATCTGATGCCGTCCGAGCTGTCCGGCGGTATGGCGCGGCGCGTGGCGCTGGCACGCACCATTGCGCTGGATCCCATGCTGATTATGTACGACGAGCCGTTTGCCGGGCTGGATCCGATTTCGCTGACCGTGGTGGGCGATTTGATTCGCCGCCTGAATAATGCGCTGGGGGCAACCTCGGTGGTGGTGACGCACGATGTGCAGGAGTCGCTGAAAATCGTTGATTACGTGTATTTCATGGCCAACGGCGTGATTCGCGCGGAAGGGACGCCAGACGAGATTCGTGATTCGCAGGAAGATTTTGTGCGCCAGTTTGTGCATGGCGAAATGGACGGCCCGGTGCCGTTCCACTATCCCGGCGGCAATTACCGCCAGGATTTGAACTTGAAAGGATAAGCAGATGCCGGTCGCAAGAGCCTTACGCGGGATTGGGCACCGCACCATTGATGCTGTCTGGCGCATTGGCTTGGCCACGCGCTTTTTTGTCGCCACCTTGCTGGCGTCGGGCAGCAGCGTGCGCCGCTTTCGCCTCATCACCAAGGAATTGTTTTCCACCGGGGTGATGTCGCTGATTATCATCGTGGTGGCCGGCTTGTTCGTCGGCATGGTGCTGGGGCTGCAAGGTTACGAAACCCTGAAACGCTATGGTTCCGAATCGGCGCTGGGTGTGATGGTGGCGCTGGGGCTGGTGCGCGAGCTGGGGCCGGTGGTAGCCGCGCTGCTGTTCGCCAGTCGCGCAGGCTCGGCCATGACTGCTGAAATTGGCCTGATGAAAGCCACCGAGCAAATCTCCGCCATGGAAATGATGGCGGTGGATCCGATTGCCCGCATCGTCGCGCCGCGCTTTTGGGCTGGGGTGATTTCCATGCCGCTGTTGGCAGCGCTGTTCAGCGCCATGGGGATATTTGGCGGCTATTTTGTTGGTGTGATCCAGATTGGGGTGGATGAAGGCTCGTTCTGGTCGCAGATGCAGGCGGCGGTGGATTTCAAGGGCGACATCCTGAACGGTGTTATCAAGAGTTTTGTGTTTGGCACGGTCGTCACCGTGATTGCCCTGTTTGAGGGATATGACGCGCCGCCCACGGCAGAAGGGGTGTCGGGCGCCACCACGCGCACCGTCGTCACCTCGTCGCTGGCGATTTTGATGCTGGATTTTATTTTGACCGCAATGATGTTTGGAGGAAGTTGAGACATGGAACGTAGCACGATGGATTTATGGGTAGGCATCTTTGTGGTGGCGGGTATCGCCGCGTTGGTCATGCTGGCCATGAAGGTGGGCAATCTCAGCACCTACAATGTGTCCGAGAGTTATCAGGTGACGGCGTATTTTGACAACATCGGCGGCTTGAAACCCAAGGCGTCAATCAAAAGCTCTGGCGTGCTGGTGGGGCGGGTAACGGAAATTACCCTGGACACCCAGCGTTACAAGGCTCGTGTCACGATGAGTATCGACAAGCGTTATGCGTTCCCCAAGGACACGATTGCCAGTATCAATACCGCCGGTTTGCTGGGTGAGCAGTATGTGGGCTTGAATCCCGGTGGCGATACGGACAATCTGGCTGCCGGCGGTGAAATCAAGAAAACCCAGTCCGCGATGGTGCTGGAAGATTTGATCGGCAAATTCATTTACAACAAAGCGGAAGAGCAACCCGCCAAGTAATTCATACTTCAGGAGAAAAACATGCAACGTTTGTTAGGTTTGGTGGTGGGTTTGGTGTGCTGGGTAGCTGCGGCCAGTGCGGACATGTTGGCCCCGGATGCGCTGATCAAAAGCGTCAGCGATGACGTGATTGCCGTGCTGAAGCAGGACAAGGACATTAAGGCCGGTGA
>DHYQ01000016.1:31365-32892 GCA_002414205.1 Gallionellaceae bacterium UBA5126
GAGTTTCACAATCTGCTGATCCGCACGTATTCCAAAGCCTTCAGTTCTTACAAAAATCAGGTGATTGAAGTGCAGCCAGTACGCATGGCCGCTGCCGATACCGAAGTGACTGTTAAAACCGTGGTGAAAAAACCCGGCGGTGCGGATTTGAATGTCACCTACGAAATGGAAAAGACCGCGACCGGTTGGAAAGCCTTTGATCTGGCGATTGAAGGTGCCGGTTTGGTAGCGACTTATCGCAATAGCTTTAGTGCGGAAATCGACAAGGGCGGTATTGATGGCTTGATCAAGGCGTTGCGTGACAAGAACGCGGCAGCGCAGACCAACAAATGATGACCCGTGATGGCGATTGCTGGCGCGCCAGCGGCGCGCTGACCATGGAAACCGTGCCGGCCCTGTATCGTCAGGGCCTGCAACTGTTGGCGCAGGGCGATTTGTGTGTGGATTTTTCCGCTGTAGAGCGGGTGGATTCTGCCACGGTCAGCCTGCTGCTGGGCTGGGTACGCGAGGCGGAAAAGCGCCAGCGTCAGTTCCGCATCAACGGCTTGCCGGTGAATGTCCAAAATTTGGCTAACCTGTACGGGGTGGCCGATTTATTACCGGCGCACTGACATGATCGTAACTCCTGACAGCATCCAACACGACATCGCCCAAGGCATGACCACCGAGTATCTGGTGGTCAGTGGCGATGGGCGACATTTCGAGGCCGTGGTGGTCAGCGCCGAATTCGACGGCCTGAGCCGGGTGCGCCGCCATCAGCGCGTGTTCCAAACCCTGGGCGAGCGCATGCGCGACGAAATCCACGCCTTGTCCATCAAGACCTATACGCCGCAGGAATGGGCTGCGCGCTGATTTTTCTTCTATTTCCCGACTCATCATGCAAAAACTTTTGCTTCAAGGCGGTAACCGGTTACACGGTGAAGTCCGCGTTTCCGGCGCTAAAAATGCCGCGCTGCCGATTTTGTGCGCCAGCTTGCTGACGGCTGATCCTTTCCAGTTGGATAACGTGCCCGATATGCACGACGTGGCCACCATGGTCAAACTGCTGCGCCAGATGGGCGTGCAGGTCGAGCGTCACGGTCAGACGGCGCAGTTCAACGCCGCTGTGGTGGATAAGCTGGAAGCGCCTTACGACATGGTGAAAACCATGCGCGCCGCGATTCTGGTGCTGGGGCCGCTGGTAGCGCGCTTTGGCGAAGCCCGCGTGTCGTTGCCCGGCGGTTGCGCGATTGGCTCGCGCCCGGTGGATTTGCACATCAAGGGTTTGCAAGCCATGGGCGCGGAAATTCACATCGAACACGGCTACATCCACGCTACCGCCAAGCGCCTGAAGGGCGCACGCATTTGCTTCGATCTGGTCAGTGTGACCGGCACGGAAAACCTGATGATGGCCGCCGCGCTGGCTGAGGGTGTGACGGTGCTGGAAAACGCGGCGCGTGAGCCGGAAGTGGTCGATTTGGCGAATTGCCTGATTGCCATGGGCGCGAAAATCAGTGGCGCGGGCAGCGACATCATCACCATCGAAGG
>DHYQ01000082.1:0-1055 GCA_002414205.1 Gallionellaceae bacterium UBA5126
CCCACGCCGCCCTTGCCGGAGGCCACGGCGATAATGTTCTTCACGCCCTTCACCAGTTCCACGCCGCGTTGCACGGCATGTGGCACGACCTTGCTGCTGACGTTGGCCGTGATGTTGCCGACGCCGGGCACACTGGCTTGCAGGTGAGTGACGATGCTGGCGCGGATTTCGTCCAGTACGCTGTTAGCGGGGTAGCCGAGCAGAATGTCGAGGGCCACGTTGTTGCCGTCAACTTTGATGCTTTTGACGGATTTGCCGCTGACAAAATCCTTGCGGGTATTGGGGTCGATCAGTTTGCTCAAGGCGTTTTTGATATCCGCGTCAGTGAAGGCCATGCTGTGCTCCTAGTAGGGTTAGGTGGTAGTGAGGGGCGCTATTTTAAACTATCCAGACTAATTTAGTTGGTTATGTTATTGGTGCTTCCAGCCCGCATCGCTCAGGCGTTGCAGATAATCCTGCCACAGGCGTTCCTGATTTTCGCCCAGATGGTGCAGGTATTCCCACGTATAAATGCCGGAGTTGTGTGCGTCATCAAACTCAATGTGGATGGCGTAGGTGCCCATGGGGTTGATTTGGCGAATTTCGACTTCTTTTTTGCCGACTTGTAAGTTGTTGCTGCCGTCGGTGTCGGTCACTTCCGCCGAGGGGGAATACACGCGCAGCAGTTCGTGTGAAAGCTGGTAGCGATTGCCGTCGTCAAAGGCGATTTCCAGCATACGGGTTTGCTGGTGCAGGGTGATTTCGGTCGGGAGCATGATTATTCATCCGGTTCAGGGTTGGGTTCACGAATTTCGTTCAGCAAATCTTCCGCATGCAGCTCGGTTTCAGCAAAAATGATCTTGATACTGTAGTCAGCATCCGGGGCCAGTTCACTGCGATATTGACGTGCGGCGGCAGCGGCATCCTTGAAACGGGCATGGGCTTCAATCGGTTCCAGGCGGCGTATCGGGCTGGGAAAAATCTTGTACAGGAAATAAGGCATGGCAATAGGGTTTTCAAGGGGTCAGGAACGACAAACCCCTAAAAATCCGGCAAACGGCACCGGATTGTTTAGA
>DHYQ01000082.1:1084-8290 GCA_002414205.1 Gallionellaceae bacterium UBA5126
TAGAGGCTTGTACCAAACAGCACGTCAGACGAATGTTAGTCGAGGCGCGCCCAGATTTTCTTCTTCAACACATACAGCATGCCGGTCAACAGCACCAAGTAGCCCATGATGTACTTGCCGAACAGCAGGCGTTCCTGTTCATGTGGGTCGGCAGCCCAGGCCAGGAAGGACACCACATCCTTGGCTTGTGCCTTGATGTCGGCACGTTGCTTGTCATCGGCGGCTTCGCTGTAACCCAGTGCATCCGGCATCTTCACGCCGGGAAACACATGGTTGTCCAGGCTGCCGTCGGGTTTCTTGTAGAAAGCCGTCAAATAGGTGTAGGTGTAATTGCCGCGACCTTCACGGGCGTTGAACATCAGGCTGAGATCCGGCGGTACCTTACCGAAGGCCGACATGGCGGCATCGTCGGGCATGGCACTGACCAGCGTGGCGTCCATGTTTTTGTCACCACGCATTTCATCGACTTTTTTCTTGCTCACGCCCATGCCCAGCAGATCACGGTAGTGGATGTATTTCAGGGCGTGGCAACCGGTACAGTTGCTGGTGACGATGTCCATACCACGTTCCAGGGCGGCGGGGCTGGTATCGACCTGCACTTTTTCCAGATGAGCTTCGGAGGAAGCGAAAGCTGGCAGTGCCGTCAGGCTGAATGCCAAGGTCATCAAAAACTTTTTCATGGCTTATTTCCCTTTTCCTTTGGATTCACTGTCAATCATGGCTTGCAGCGCGGGCGGCAAACCACGTTTGATCATCATGCGTTCTTCTGCTCTGGAGAACAGTGGCAGACTCAAGAACATCAGGAAATACAGGATGGTGGCGATTTTGCCGTACAGAATGGTGCTGTCGGTCGGTGGTACGAAACCAATCCAGCCCAGGAACAGAATGTCCACGGTAAAGCCATAGAACAAGATGCGGTACCAAGGGCGATAACGGGCACCACCGGGAATGCGCGAGCGATCCAGGTAGGGCATGAAGGCGAAGATCAGCACGGACAGGCCCATGGCGACCACACCGCCCAAGGCATTCGGTACGGAGCGCAGAATGGCGTAGAAGGGCAGGAAGTACCATTCCGGCACAATGTGCGAAGGCGTGGACATTGGGTTGGCGGGGATGTTGTTGGCCGCTTCAATCAGCGTGTTAGGCGTGAAGAAAGCGAACCAGGTGTACAGCATCATGAACAAGCCCAAGCCGAACAAATCCTTGATGGTGAAGTAAGGATGGAACGGAATGTTGTCCTTGGCCGCCAGATCAATGCCGCTGGGGTTGCTGCTCTTCACGGTATGCAGGGCCACCAGGTGAATGATGACGGCGCCCACGATGATGAAGGGGAACAAATAGTGCAGGGCAAAGAAGCGCGACAGGGTTTCATCGCCGACCGTGAAGTCGCCGCGCAGCCAGATCACGATTTCATGACCCAGGATAGGGGAGGCACCAAACAGGTTGGTAATCACGGTTGCGCCCCAGTAGGACATTTGGCCCCAAGGCAACAAATACCCCATGAAGGCGGTGCCCATCAACAGCAGCAACAAGCCTTGACCGGTCCACCACAGCAATTCGCGTGGCTTGCGGTAGGAGCCGTAGTACAGGGTACGGGCCATGTGAATGAAAATCACGAAGAAGAACGCCGATGCGCCGGTGGCGTGCAGATAGCGCAGCAGCCAGCCGTAGTTCACATCGCGCATGATGTGCTGGATGGAATCAAAGGCCAGTGCGGAGTCGGCCTTGTAGTGCATGGCCAGGAAAATGCCGGTGGCGACTTGCATCACCAGCACAAAACCGGCCAGGAAACCGAAGTTCCACCAGTAGCTCAAGTTACGGGGAGTGGGGTAACCAGTCAGTTCATGTTTGACAAACGCGGTCAAAGGAAAACGCTGATCGACCCAGTCGATGATTTGATTGAACATGTTTTTGCTCCTAACCAATCAGAATCTTGCTGTCGGAAATGAATTTGTAGGGTGGCACCGGCAGATTGTCTGGCGCAGGGCCACGGGTGACACGACCGCTATCATCGTATTGACTGCCGTGACAGTGGCAAGTCCAGCCTTTTTCTTCCTTGTTCGGCACGCAGCCCATGTGGGTGCAGACGCCCACCACCACCAGCCATTCTTCATGGCCTTTTTGGACGCGCTTGCCTTCATCTTCTGGCATCAAGCCGCCTTTGGATTGCGCCATGGCGCTGATTTGTTCCGGGGTGCGGCGCAGGATGAAAACCGGTTTACCCTGCCAGGGAACCGTGCGGATGGCACCGGGCTCGATCCCGGCCAAATCGACCTCGGTGGTGGCTTTTGCCAGCGCATCGGAGCTTGGATTCATGCTTGCTACAAAAGGAACACACGCTGCGGCCGCGCCGACACCGCCCACCAAACTGGTCGCCATCAACAAAAAGTCGCGTCGCCCGCCGTCTGCTACATTATTTTCAGTCATTTAAGCCTCCTGATGAAAAAACACAATATCACTATTTGCTAATATAGATGAAGCACCCTACCTTGTCCAGTTACCCTAAGGGGTTAGTGCCTTTCAGGGAAGAGGGGGCGGGTGATGATGACTATGAATTGTGACGTTTAGGCGGTGGGATGAAACCACGCCAGCTTGTCGCGCAAGGTTACCACACCGCCCACGATAATCAGGGTGGGGGCCTGCGGTTTTTCCCGTTCGGCAATGCCCGGCAGGGTCGTTAAGGTGCCGGTAATGACGCGCTGATTCTGGGTGGTGCCTTGTTGCACGATGGCGATGGGGGTGTCGGCGGGCAGGCCGTGTGCAATCAGTTCGCTGCACAGGGTCTCCAGGCCGTGCAGCCCCATGTAGACCACGACGGTCTGACGTGGACGCGCCAAGGCATCCCAATCCAGGTTCATGCTGCCATCTTTGAGGTGGCCGGTGACAAACATGCAGGACTGAGCATGATCACGATGCGTCAGCGGAATCCCCGCATAGCTCGCTACCCCCGACGCTGCCGTAATGCCGGGCACCACTTGGAACGGTATGCCATGCTCGGACAGTTTTTCAATCTCTTCGCCACCGCGACCAAAAATAAAGGGATCGCCCCCTTTCAGGCGTAATACGCGATTACCTTCCTGCGCCAAGCGCACCAGCAGGTCATTGATGTCCTCCTGACGCATGGTGTGATCGGCACGTTTTTTGCCGACAAAAATGCGCGTAGCATCGCGGCGGGTCATGTCCACAATCGGTTTGGAGACCAGATTGTCATACACCACCACATCGGCCTTTTGCATCAAGCGCAAGGCACGGAAGGTCAGCAGGTCGGGGTCGCCGGGGCCAGCACCGACCAGATACACTTCCCCGCGTGGCGTTTGCTCATAGTTTGACAACGCTTGTTTGAACATGACTTCCGCTTGTGCTTCGTCCCCGGCCAACACTTTTTCCGCCACCGGGCCTTCCAGAATGTCTTCCCAGAAAATGCGCCGTTGCGACGGGGCGATAATGTGTTCCTTAACCAATCCACGCATGCGGGACGAGAAAGTAGTCAAGCGGCTGTAGCCTTGTGGAATCAGGGTTTCCAGTTTGCCGCGTAACATGCGGGTCAACACCGGCGACGCCCCGCCACTGGAAAACGCCACCATCATGGGCGAGCGATCCAGAATCGATGGCATGATGAAGCTGCACAGGTCCGGGCAGTCCACCACGTTGACCGGCAGGTTGCGGGCATGGCAAAGCTCGGAGATTTGTTGATTCAGGGCGGCGTTGTCGGTGGCTGCAATGACCAGATTCATGCCGTCGATATGCGTGGGCGCGAAGCGCTCCAGCAGACATTGGCATTTTTCGCGCAATTCTGGCGCAATGTCCGGGGCGACCACGGTGACCTTGGCACCCGCTTCCAGCAGCGTGCCCGCCTTGCGAATGGCGACTTCGCCACCGCCCACCACTAGGCAATCCTTGCCTTTGATGTTCAGAAACAGAGGGAGAAAGTCCATTATCCTTGCACCGCTTTGACAATCAGAGGGATCAGAGGCTCTGGCAGCTTGATTTTGCCCGCCAGCGCAAACTCGTGCGCTTGCGGAGACATTTTTTGCCAGGTTTTGCGGATGATGTGCAGCCACTTTTCTTCATCGTATTCGGGATGTTGCCCGGCGAAGGCCAACATGTAATGTTCGATGAATACCAAGTCCACCACATCTTCCATCAACTGGGTTTCCGCGTTGGATTTAAGGTCCTTTTTGCCAACGATGGTTTTAACCCGCGCAATCATGTCGTCGTCATAACCGACCGACTTCATCAGCGCACCGGCCGTGTCGGCGTGGAATTTGTACAAGTTGGTGCGCCACAGCATGTAGCCTTTTTTGTCCATGGGGTAGTCGCTGCGCGGACTTTTCCAGCGTTGAATATGCTGGGCGCGCACGGCGAGTTTGACCGCTTCGGAGGCGTCGGGGGCAAAACGCGCTTGCATTTCGGTCATGCGTTGGGCGTAAAGCAATTCTTTCGGATGTTCCTGCCCCTCTACAATTTCCTTATTGGGATCTTGGGCGTTGGCTTGATCAAAGGCCGCGATGGCTGCTGCGTAAAGACTCATGATGGCAAGTTTTCCTTAAATATGTCGTGCACGATGTTGGCGGATAAAGGCCACAAAACGTTTGGTCCACGTGCATGAACCGATGCTGCGCAGGTGGGTGTAGGAGGCCAGCAGGTTGTGGATCATCACGCCATCCTGCCGACCGTTCACCCCGTGGCCGCGCGCGACATGGTAAGCGAACTGCGTGTCTTCGGGAAGATTTTCCAGGCTGGAGTAATGAAACTCATGGGCGCGGATTTGTTGCGCTGGTTGGCTGGGGCGTGGCCAGGGATGGCTTTCCTGCTCGACCAAGTGGACATAGCCGCGCCCGATGGGCTTCGCGTGCATCTGGACATCGCCGGGAATGGCCCCGACCATGGGATAGGTTTGACCCTCGTAGGCGATGCTGCGGGACAGATACATCAAGCCGCCACATTCGGCGTAAGTCGGCAATCCCTGAGTAATGGCGCGCTGAATATCCTGTCGCAGGCTGACGTTGGCCGATAGTTCTGCGGCGCACATTTCCGGGAAACCACCGCCAATGTACAAGCCGTCGATATTTTCCGGCAAATGCGCATCATGCAGGGCATCAAAGGGGAGGATGTCTGCACCTTCCTGTTTCAGCGCATCCAGATCGTCGGCGTAGTAAAAACCAAAGGCTCTGTCCTTGGCGACGGCGATGCGCAGTTTTTGTTGACTGGGGAAGTGCCAACTTTGCGCGACTTTGGGCGCGGGGGCCGTGCATTGCGACAGTGCCAAAAGTTGATCCAGATTCACCTGTTCGGCGACGCGTGTGCCAATTTGCTGGATTTTATGCTGTGCAGATTCGGCTTCATTACCGGGAATCAGGCCCAAATGGCGCTCCACAATCCCCAAGTCATCGTCCTGATGCAGCGCGCCGATCACCGGCACGTCGGTGTAATGCTCAATCACTTGGCGCAGCTTGCTTTCGTGCCGGGAACCACCGAGTTTGTTCAAAATCACTCCGGCAATGCGGATGTCGCGGTCAAAGGCTTGATAACCCAGAATCAGCGGGGCAATGCCACGGGTCATGCCGCGTGCATCAATCACCAGAAAAACCGGCAGATTCAGTAGTTTGGCCACGGCGGCATTGCTGTTGCTACCATCCAGCGCCAAGCCGTCATACAGGCCCTTGTTGCCTTCCACCAAATTAATTTCAGACAGGTGCTGGTTGAAGGTGGCTTGTACTTCTGCTTCCCGCATCAAATACAAATCGAGATTGCGACAGGGGGTGGCGGCGGCCTGCGACAGCCAGATGGGGTCGATATAGTCCGGCCCTTTCTTGAACGGTTGTACCTTGTGACCGCGCTGGGTCAGGGCGGCACATAAACCGATGCTGATGAGCGTCTTGCCCGACGACTTGTGTGCCGCTGAAATCAGCAACCGGTGCATGCTGTGCCTCCCGTGGCGGGGATCAATCCGCGATGTAAGGTTGATCCTGCGGTGTGAAATTCAGGACGCGCACGCTGATGGTGGTAATCAGGAAGGCAATGCCCAGTCCACCGAAACCCAGCAGGATTTCTGGCATGGAAGGCGAGTATTGACCAATTTTCCCATCATCGAAGGGACTGCTGACCTCATAGCCGGGGAAAATCGACAGGGGATAAGCCTGCCCACCAATGATGAAGACATACAGGAAAGCGAAGGCCCCCAGAATGGCCAGCAACGAGGCCAGGATGACGCATCTGGATTTGCCCAGTCCTGGTGTGAAGATCAACAACAGGGGAACCAGGTTTCCCAGCACAACGTAGCCGCCCCAGAACAGCGTGGGGTAGATGCCGCCGCTGACCAGTATGAAATGCTCAAAACCGGATTGCTGCGAGAAGTACAGATTGGTGAAGTGATAGGTGAACACCAAGTACAGCGCGCCCAGCAAGAACACACCGAGCAGGTTGCGCTTGCGGCGCATGATGTTTTCATCCAGTTGCATGTCGTTCCATTGGTAGATCACCGCCTGCACCACATGGAATACCGCCAGCCCCCAGGCAAAGGACAGCACGATGAACATGGCGGGCAGAATAGCGCTGCCATAGGCCTGACGGGCGGTCAGAAAGGCAAAGATCAAACCGGTGCCCGTGGTCAGAATGAAGCGCCAGGCAAACACCAGCAAACCGGCAGGTTTGGAATAGATGTTCATGCGGCGTTCCATCAGCGTCCACAGATACAGCGCCACGGTGCCAAACAGGCCGGAATACAGCACGATGTTCCAGGCAAACACCGAGGTGACGTTGTAGTTGGTGGCGGCCACGATGATGCGATCCGGGCGTCCCAAGTCCAGCATCAGCAGGGTCAAGCCGCCTGCCAACAAGGCGATGGACAGCAGACCCGCCAGCGGGGCACGTACCTTGTAGATTTTCTTGCCAAACACCGAGCCGATGGAGGCCACGTTCAGCACGCCGGAGGCCGCCACAATCATGAAAATGGCAAATACGTGCGGAATACCCCAGACGATTTGATTGTTCATGCCGGTGACGATGTGACCGTGTTCTTCCATGTAGTGCATGGCGAACAGGCCGGTCATCACCACCGCGCAGCCCAACGCGAGCAAAAGATAAAAAAGTTTGTTTTTGAATTCCATTGCAGCCGAGTTAATCATGTCACAACCCCTGATAACGCACACCGGTGTTAAGTTTCAAATCCGCACGAACCTGTGTGGAGGCAACCATGCGCAATTT
>DHYQ01000081.1 GCA_002414205.1 Gallionellaceae bacterium UBA5126
TAGCGAGCGCTTGACCGCTGACCACGTTATCTGGGCCGCACCGCTGTTTGCTTTGCCGAATATTCTGGCGGATTGTCCCGCCGACTTGGCAAGCGCCATTGCCCAAACCAGCCACGCGCCCTGGCTGACGGCCAATCTCACTTTGCGCCAACCGCCCACAGATAAAGGCGGTGCGCCGCTGTCGTGGGACAATGTGCTGTATGGCACGTCATCATTGGGCTATGTGGTCGCCACTCACCAACGCTTGCGCATCACCCCCGCCCCCACCGTGTTGACCTACTACCGCGCCCTGACTGAAGACACCCCCGCACAAGGTCGGCAACGCTTGTTGCACACCCCTTGGCGGGTCTGGGCGGAAGAGATTTTGCGCGAACTCAGCGTGCCGCATCCCGACCTGGCCCAACACGTCCAACGCATTGATGTGTGGCGCAACGGACACGCCATGATTCGTCCCACTGTGGGGTTTATCTGGGGCGATGCCCGCGCCCGATTGCTGCAAACCGGGCGACGATTACACCTCGCGCACGCCGATCTCAGTGGATTTTCGTTGTTTGAAGAAGCCCAATACCGTGGCATTGTGGCGGCGGAACGGGTTATGGCGCAGGAAGGCGTGCGCCATGCCAGTCTGGTGGGCTAAAGCGCAATGAACGGCACACAACGCCTCGCCGATTTTGAGCAATGCGCCTGCGATGATGCCTTGTTGCAACAGGTTAGCGCCTTGCAAGTTCTGTGTCTTGCCGCCTGCCAACACGCGGGCGTCACCGTGGTCGCCCACACCTTTTATCAATTCCCGGAGGGCGGCGCAACCGGTGCGGTGGTCTTGGCCGAGTCTCACCTCGCCGTCCATACCTGGCCTGAATTGCGCGCGGTCACCCTGGATATTTACCTTTGCAATTACCGCCAGGACAACAGCGCACGCGTGCAAATGCTGTACGAATTTTTATACGCCGCCTTTAAACCGCAATGCGTTGCAACCCAAAAAATTTTGCGGGGTGCCTTGGCGTCGTCCCAATGAAGTTGGCACGGCGCCCCTGAAACACCCGTCAATTCCGCGAACATCAGGCGTTCCTGCACAATGCAAAACGGCAACCCTAAGGTTGCCGTTCTGTCTTTTCGCTCGCGCGTCGTGATTAACGACGGTTTTCCAGTTTTTCCTTGATACGTGCGGACTTGCCGGAGCGTTCGCGCAGGTAGTACAGCTTGGCGCGACGAACAGCACCGCGACGCTTCACTTCGATGGAAGCGATCAGGGGGGAGTAGGTTTGGAAAGTACGTTCCACGCCTTCACCGGCGGAGATTTTACGCACGATGAAGCTGGAATTCAGACCACGGTTGCGCTTGGCAATCACCACGCCTTCGTAAGCCTGTACCCGCTTGCGGGTGCCTTCAACCACGTTCACGCCCACCACCACGGTGTCGCCAGGGGCGAAGTCGGGGATGGTTTTGCCCAGACGGGCGATTTCTTCTTGTTCCAGTTGTGCAATCAGATTCATTTCACTGTTCCTTGTTTTCGTCATGTAAGTCTTGTTCCTTCTGGAACGCTGCCAGAAGCCGAGACTCCTCTTTGTTCAGGTTGCGTTTAGCCAGCAAATCAGGCCGACGCAACCAGGTTCTGCCCAGGGATTGTTGCAGCCGCCAGCGGTTGATGTCGGCATGATGACCGGACAACAGCACCGGGGGCACGGCTACCCCTTGAAACACCTCCGGGCGGGTGTAGTGTGGGCAATCCAGCAGGCCATCCACGAAGGAGTCCTGCTCGGCGGACTGGGCATCGCCCAGCACACCCGGCAATTGCCGTACCACACTATCCACCAGCACCATCGCTGCCAGTTCTCCACCGGACAACACGTAGTCGCCGATGGAAATTTCTTCGTCAATGTAGGCGGCGATTAACCGCTCATCGACACCTTCGTAGCGCCCGGCCAGCAGGATCAGCCCTTCCTGTGGCTCGGCGGCACGCTGTTTGACCCAGGCGTGGGTCAGCATAAGGCCTTGTGGTGACAGATACACCACCCGACTGCGTGTCGCACCCTGCTGCTGTTGCCGCGCCTTGGCGGCTTCAATTGCCGCCGCCAGTGGCTCGGCCAGCATCACCATGCCGGGGCCGCCGCCGTAAGGGCGGTCATCGACCGTGCGATAGCGATCCTGGGTGAAATCACGCGGATTCCAAGTCTGCAACTGAAAGCAGTTCTGCTTCAGCCCGCGACTGCTGACACCATGTTGGGTCAGCGCGTCGAACATTTGCGGAAATAACGTGACGACATCAAATTGCACGTTAATCTTCCAGCAACCAGTCCACCTGAATCTGCCGCGCCGCTAAATCCACCTTCAGCACGGCGTTGGCGACAAAGGGAATCAGCACTTCGCCGTTATCTCCCTGCACCACCAGCACGTCATTGGCTCCGGTTTCCAGCAGGTTGTGTACCGTGCCCAACGCTTGTCCCGCCAGATTCACCACGTTCAAGCCGATTAAATCCGACCAGTAAAACTGATCTTCATCCGGCTCCGGCATGGCGCTGCGCGGCACCGCCACCAGCCAGCCACGCAGCTTTTCAGCCGCAGTGCGGTCGGGGCAATCGGGCAACTGGGCCACCACAAATTTGGCATGTGCCTCGGCCTGTTTGACCGTGACGGCCCGCCAGGGGCCTTGCTCCGTTGGCGCAATTTGCCAGACCGGGTAGTCCAGCAAGCTGTCCAGATATTCGGTAAACGACTGGATTTTCACCCAGCCACGCACGCCATGGGCATTGGCGATGCGTCCCATGACGACCATGGGTTCACCGGGATTAGGCAGCGGCGACACTCGCACCGTTGCGCTTGACCAGCTTGGCTACGGCGTCGCTCAATTGCGCGCCACGGCTTTGCCAACCTTGCACTTTAGCCATGTCCAGACGCAGGGCTTCCTGGCCTTCCTTGGCAACGGGGTTGTAGAAACCGACGCGTTCGATGAAACGACCATCGCGGCGGTTGCGGGAGTCAGTTACGACCACATTGAAAAACGGACGGTTCTTGGAACCGCCGCGCGAAAGACGAATAATAACCATGGATGGTTCTTCCTCAAAAATTAAGCGGAGCGAAAAGGGCGCGGATTGTACGCCATGCGAAGAGGGTAAGGCAAGGAAAAAACAGCAAAAACCGGCATCAGGGCATGGGTCGGGACAGCAAAAATTGCTTAAAGGCTTCTGCCGCACTCGACAAGCGTTTTTGCTGGCGATGCGCGACAAACCAGTGCCGCAACAAAGGAAAGTGTTCCACATGCAGCACCACCAGTCGCCCGGTTTCCAGCTCCAACTCCAAACTATCCAGCGACAGCATACCCAGCCCCATTCCCGCCTGCACCGCCTGCTTGATCGCCTCGTTGGTTTCCATCTCCATGCGGACATTGGGATGAATGCGGTGCTTGGCAAATAGCCGCTCCATGGCGCTGCGCGTGCCCGAACCCGGTTCACGCAACAGAAACGGCTCCTCCGCCAAGCGGGAAAATTTCACATTTTCCTGTTGCGCCAACGGATGATTGGGGGCGGCGATCACCACCAGCAAATTATCCTTGAAGCGCTCGGCAAGCAAATCGTGCTCCTCTGGCGGCTGCCCCATAATCGCCAAGTCGGTATTGTTTTCGTCCAATTGCTTCAAAACGGCATCACGGTTCGCCACATGCAAACTAATCTGAATGCTCGGATGCAACTGACAAAATTCCGCCAATAGCTGTGGCGTAAAATAGTTAGCGGTATTCACGACCGACAATTTCAACTTACCCTGCTCCAGACCTTTCAGACGATTGAACACCGCCTCAATTTCCTCTAGTTGCTGCGCAATGTGGCGACTGTACGGATATAACTCCCGCCCCGCTTCCGTCAGGAAGATTTTCTTCCCCATCTGCTCAAACAGCGGCAAGCCAACATGCTCTTCCAATTGCTTGATTTGCATAGACACTGCGGGCTGGGATAGGTATAGTTCCCGCGCCGCCCGTGAGTGATTCAGGCAGGTGGCAACCTTCTCGAAAACTTGCAATTGACGCAAAGTAAAGTGCAGCATGGTGGGTCAACACATGGTTGTGAATACAGAGCATTAAACCATAATTATTTCTTATCAATGTGATAAAAATAATTGACTATCACTTATGAAAAATAGCCTTTATAGTGCGCTCCATGAACAAGACGTTGCCAGTGTAGAACACTGGCGAGGGGCACCAAGGGAGTAGCCTCACCCAGACGGGTTGAGGAATTCAAAAACTATCATTAAATCAAATAAGGAGTGAGGTAATGGATCAATCCAATCGTTACGCAAGACTGGACCTGAATGAAGCAGATCTGATCGCTGGCGGCAAGCACTTGCTGGTTGCATACAAGCTGATCCCTGCCAAGGGTTATGGCTTCCTGGAAGTGGCTGCGCACGTAGCCGCTGAATCTTCCACTGGCACCAACGTGGAAGTATCCACCACCGACGACTTCACCCGTGGTGTTGACGCGCTGGTGTACGAAATCGACGAAACCGCTTTCGGTGACGACCCTGTTAAGGGCGGCGGTTTGATGAAGATCGCCTATCCAGTCGAACTGTTCGACCCGAACCTGATCGACGGTTACTACAACATTTCCCACATGTGGTCTTTGATCCTGGGCAACAATCAAGGTATGGGCGACCACGTGGGTCTGCGCATGCTGGACTTCTTGGTGCCTGAGCAAATGATCCGCAAGTTCGATGGCCCTAGCGCTGGTATCGCCGATCTGTGGCGCGTGCTGGGTCGTCCAGAAGTGGACGGCGGCTACATCGCCGGCACCATCATCAAGCCTAAGCTGGGTCTGCGTCCTGATCCGTTCGCCAAGGCTTGCTACGACTTCTGGTTGGGTGGCGACTTCATCAAGAACGACGAACCACAAGCCAACCAACCATTCTGCCCAATGGAAGTGGTCATTCCTAAGGTTGTGCAGTCCATGGATCGTGCCCAACAAGAAACCGGCCAAGCCAAGCTGTTCTCCGCGAACGTGACCGCTGACTTCCACGGCGAAATGATCAAGCGCGGCGAATACATCCTGGGCGAATTCGCCAAGATCGGTTCCGAAAAGCACGTTGCCTTCCTGGTGGATGGCTTCGTGACCGGTCCAGCAGGTGTGACCACATGCCGTCGTGCATTCCCTGACACCTTCTTGCACTTCCACCGTGCTGGCCATGGCGCGCTGACTTCCTACAAGTCGCCTATGGGTATGGATCCCGTGTGCTACATGAAGCTCTCCCGTCTGATGGGCGCTTCCGGTATTCACACCGGCACCATGGGCTACGGCAAGATGGAAGGCCACGCCAAAGAAACCGTGCTGGCGTACATGCTGGAACGTGACGAGTGCCAAGGGCCTTACTTCTACCAGAAGTTCTACGGCATGAAGCCTACCTGCCCAATCATCTCCGGCGGCATGAACGCACTGCGTTTGCCTGGTTTCTTCGAGAACTTGGGTCACGGCAACCTGATCAACACCTGCGGCGGCGGCTCCTTCGGCCACATCGACAGCCCGGCTGCTGGCGGTATCTCGCTGGGTCAAGCCTACGAGTGCTGGAAGTCTGGTGCCGATCCAATCGAATACGCCAAGACCCACAAGGAATTCGCCCGCGCATTCGATTCCTTCCCCAAGGATGGCGACAAGCTGTTCCCCGGTTGGCGCGAAAAGCTGGGCGCACACAAGTAAGCCTGGCGGCAGCGTAAGCTGTTCCAAAGCAGAAAAGCGCCCCCACTTGATGGGGGCGTTTTTTTCCCGGAGTAGAAAACCGCATACCAGTGCGGGATTGGATGAACCCGGCGTGTTTGCATTGCCTTCACCGAGGCGAGGTCAACGCAAACACGCCCTCAAAGGAGATCGAGATGGATAGCAAAGAACAATATCGCGTACACAAGGAGCCGTTTTACCAAGCGCAAGGCAACGAGGTTGAACTGTACGAGGCCGCCTACGCCGCCCGCCTGCCAGTGATGGTCAAAGGCCCGACCGGCTGCGGCAAGTCGCGCTTCATCGAATACATGGCCTGGAAGCTCAACAAGCCGCTGATCACCGTGGCTTGTAATGAAGACATGACCGCCTCCGATCTGGTCGGTCGTTATTTGCTGGATGCCAACGGCACCCGCTGGTTGGACGGCCCACTGACCACCGCCGCCCGTATCGGCGCAATCTGCTATCTGGATGAAATCGTCGAAGCACGTCAGGACACCACCGTGGTGATCCACCCGCTGACCGACCACCGTCGCACCCTGCCGCTGGACAAAAAAGGCGAACTGATTGAGGCCCACCCGGATTTTCAGTTGGTGATTTCCTACAACCCCGGCTACCAGAGCCTGATGAAGGATCTGAAGCAGTCCACCAAGCAACGTTTCACCGGCTTTGAATTCGACTATCCCGCCGCCGAACTGGAAACCGGGATTTTGGCTGCCGAAACCGGCTTGGATAAGAGCGTGGCAAGCAAGCTGGTGCAAATCGGCCAAGCCGCCCGCAACCTCAAGGGTCACGGTCTGGACGAAGGGATTTCCACCCGTTTGCTGGTTTACGCGGCCACTTTGATCAAGAACGGCGTGACCGCCACGGACGCCTGCCGCATGGCGCTGGTGCGTCCGATCACCGATGACGCCGACATCCGTGACACGCTGGATCACGCAATCGACGCCGCATTTGGTTAAGTAGAAAAACACGCCCGGCATGGCCGGGCAGACGTAACGAATGCAAGCAGGGGATGACGATGGATAGCGCGATAGCCGAAAGAAACGAAGAGCTGGAAACCTACTGGACGATGCTGGGAACCAAGTTTTCCCAAGTTGAAGCCGTCTTTGAGGAGTGCATGAAGGAAGCCAAGGCCTGCTTGTCCCAAGCAGGTCTGGTGTCCTACATCGAAAACGCCCGCTTTATCGGCAAGATGGGGCGCGGTGCAGAGCCGTTGCTGGTTTATCTGGAAGAAGCACCGGCGGTCGCCTCTCTGGTCGGCGAACAGGCGTTGGTGGACTTGCGTGAATTCGCGCACTACATGTCCACGCACACCAACTTCAAGGCCATCGTCCCCTTCCTGCAAAGCAGCGCGGCGGTGGCGCGGCGTTTGCCTAGCCGCGAGGTATTCTCCCGCTACATGGAGCTGATCCGCAGCATGATGGATAGAACATCCACCTCCGTGCATGGTCACCACACGACGTTCGCCAGCCCTGGGCTACCGTACCTGCTCAAGCAGGCACCCAATCTGCTGGGCGCGCTGTCGCTGGAGGGCCTGCGCAACTGGATCGAATACGGCATCACCTATTACAACCACCACCCGGAACGGCAGGAAGAGTATTTCAGCCTGAAGTCCGCCGATGCCATCGCGGTGATGCAGCGCGAACGCCACGGCACCTTGCTGGTCGATAACGAGCGCAAGCTGGATACCTATTTACGCGCGCTGTGGGAAGACCACGATTACCTGATTCCGTATTCCGTGGCCTTCGACGACCTGCGCAAGCCCATGCCATATTTCACCGACGACGGCTTCCGTCTGCCGGATGTGTATGACGACCTCGCGGGTGTTCCCGGCATCGACCGCTACCGCGCAGCACTCGCCCACATGGCGGCGCACCGCCGCTGGTCGCAAAAGATGATCGTGGACAACTGGAGTCCGTTCCAACGCGCCAGCGTGGAAATCTTCGAGGACTCGCGGGTAGATTATCTGGCCTGCCAGCGTTATCCCGGCCTGCGTAAACTGCTCTTGGCCTTACACCCGGTACCCAAGGAAGAAGACCTCAAGCTGGAAGAGCAAGGAATTTCCGTGTTCCGGCTGCGCTTGGCCCTGCTGTCGCGTGCCATTCTTGATCCCGATTTTCAGTACGAAAACGCCCATGTGCGCGAGTTCGTCGGTCGCTTCCACGAGCTGATGGCAACCGGTGAGACCACCAGCGCCCAGATGGCTTCGGTGGCGCTGTCCTTCATCGCCCGGACACGCGGGCAACGCGATCTGTCGGCAAAAATTTACTTCGACAACACCGAAGTGGGTTACCGCGACGACAATCGCCATCTGTGGATTTACATCGAGGAAAGCGATGAAGACGAGATGTTCGAGCATCTCGACAAGCGTCAAAATCAGAACGATGAGCTGAACGGTCTGCCGCCGCGCCATTATCCAGAGTGGGACTACAACGCCCAGAACTATCGCCCGGATTGGGTGAGCGTGTATGAGATGCTGCATCCGCGCGGCGATGCGTCGAAAATTGACAACCTGCTGCTCAAGCACAGTAAGCTGGCCAAGCGCCTGAAAGCCATGCTGGAAATGCTCAAGCCGCAGAACAAAGTGCGCATTCGCTATCAGGAAGAAGGCTCGGAGCTGGATCTGGATGTGGCGATTCGCTCCCTGATCGACTTCAAGGGCGGCTCGGCTCCCGATCCGCGCATCAACATGTCGCACCGCACCGATGGCCGCAACATTGCCGTCACCCTGCTGCTGGATTTGTCCCAGTCGCTCAGCGACAAGGCGGCGGGTTCCAATCAAACCATTCTGGAACTCAGCCAGGAAGCGGTGTCGCTGCTGGCCTGGTCTATCCAGCAAGTCGGCGATACCTTCGCCATCGGCGGCTTCCATTCCAACACCCGCCACGAAGTCCGCTACTACCACATCAAGGGCGCGGGCGAGAGCTGGGGCGAGGAAGTGAAGGCCCGATTGGCCAAGATGGAAGCGGGCTACTCCACGCGCATGGGCGCGGCGATGCGCCATGCCGGGCACTATCTAAAAGCGCAGAAGGCGGACAAGAAACTGCTGCTGATTCTGACCGACGGCGAACCAGCGGACATCGACGTGCACGATCCGCAACTGCTCATCCAGGACGCTCGCCAAGCGGTCAACGAACTGGATCGGGACGGCATCTACAGCTACTGCATCAACCTCGACCCCAAGGCGGACGAATACGTCAGCGACATCTTCGGCAAACAATACGCCATCATCGACAAAGTCGAATCGTTGCCGGTGAAACTGCCGGAACTGTTTATCGCCCTGACGCGCTAACACCACACCGGGCAGGTCGGCCTACGCCCTGCCCATTCTGTTTAATCACCACGCATCGTAGGAGCGGGCCTTGCCCGCGCCGCGCCTTATATTCGCGGGCAAGGCCCGCTCCTACCCCGACATGCCGGGGACAAATTCCGTCATTCTCGCTATCATGCCGCCCCTATGACATACGACCTTATCATCGTCGGCGGCGGGTTGGTCGGGGCCAGTCTGGCCGCCGCGTTACGACACAGTGGACTCAACCTGGCCTTGGTGGAGGCGCAGCCCGCCCCGACGCTGGACGTGCCCGGCTGGGATAGCCGGATTTACGCCTTTGACCCGGCCAGTCGGCGCTATTTGCAAGACATCGGCGCGTGGTCGCAGGTCGATATGACCCGCACCGCGCCGGTGGCGGAGATGCGGGTGTTTGGCGACACGGGCGCGGAGTTGCTGTTCAGCGCCTACGAAATGGGCGTGCCGGAGTTGGCGGTGATTGCGGAAAACCGGCTGATTCAGCATGCGCTGTGGCAGACCATCGCCGAGCAGGACAACCTGACCCTGTTTCATCCCGCCCGCTGTGCCAGTTTGCAATTCGGCGACGAGGCCGCCACGCTGACCTTGAGCGACGGGCGGGGGTTGTCCGGCAAGCTGGTGGTCGGCGCGGACGGGCGTGATTCCTGGGTACGCGCTCAGGCCGGTCTGAACGGCACGCCGCTGGATTATCAGCATCACGGCGTAGTGGCAAATTTCCGCTGCACCCGCCCGCACCGCAACATCGCCTGGCAATGGTTCCAGCCGGGGCGGATTCTGGCGCTGCTGCCGCTGCCGGACAACCAGTTGTCCATGGTGTGGTCGGTGCCGCCAGACGAATCCGCCCGCTTGACCGCGCTGAGTGGCGACGAACTTTGCGCCGAAGTGGCCGCCGCCGCGCAAGGCACGCTGGGCGAACTCAGCCTAGTGACACCCGCCGTGGCCTTCCCGCTGCGCCTATTGGTATTGCCGCAAATCAGCGCGCCGCGTGTGGCGCTAATCGGCGATGCTGCGCACAACATGCACCCGCTGGCCGGGCAAGGCGTCAACACCGGCTTCCGCGATGCACGCCAACTGGCCAAAATCCTGCTGGAACGCGGCGGCCAAACCGATTGCGGCGACGCGCAACTGATGCGCCGCTACACCCGCCAGCGCAAGGAAGACATCTACTCCATGCAAGGCGCGACCTACGCCCTAAAAACCCTGTTCGGCAACGAGCAACCGCAACTCACCTGGCTGCGCAACAGCGGCATGCACGCCACCAACCAACTCGCCCCGCTGAAAAAACTGCTGATGGCGCATTTGGTGGACAAAAAGATTTAATCACCATGGAGACACATAAATGAACATCGAGGAAAATGACATTGAGTGCATGACCAATGACCGTGAAGATGATGTAGATGGTCTCAATGAGGGTGAGCTAAATGCACCTATTAACCAAAAGGTAACCCTTGAAAAAGCTGACCGCAGCCTTTCTGAGTTTCATCGTTGGCACAGAAATGGACGCATTGTTGTTGATCCTGAATGGCAGCGAAATTATGTTTGGGACAAAGCAAGAGCATCCAAACTAATTGAGTCTTTCTTATTGGATATACCGGTTCCCGTCGTCTATTTGGCAAAAACAGTTGACGGGAAGTATGAAGTCATTGATGGGCTGCAACGATTAACTTCCGTCTTTCACTACCTTGAAAATCAGTACCCACTTCAACGCTTGGACATATTGAAAAACATCGAAGGCAAGAAATTTCAAGAGCTTCCTGAATCAGACCAGCGTAAGTTGGAAGATGCCGTACTTAGGTCTTTCGAATTGTCAAGTGGCGCTGGTGATATTCACTTTATTGTTTTTGAACGCCTCAATACCGGCGGCATCAAGCTAAACGATATGGAAATAAGAAACTGCCTGTATAGGGGGACATTGAACAACCTGATTAAAGACCTCTCTACAACTCCAGAATTCAAAAAATCCCTTAATCAGAAGGGGATTGAGAAGAGGATGCAAGATCGCGCATTAATACTGCGTTTTTTGGCGTTTTACGAAAGAACTCATCACAAGTGCCAATATGGTCTTAAAAAATTTTTAAACGAATTCTTGGATACTTATAAAAATGCCTCTCCTAGCAAAATCGAGGAATACCAAAAAATTTTTGAAAAGTGCATGAAAGCCTCGTTTACCGTCTTCGGCAACTCAGCATTCCGATTGAAAAGCGAGGTTACTAAGCCTAACTCCAAAAGCAGTGGTGAATGGGCAAGTCGTCCCAATGCGGCGATATTTCAAGTTATCTCAACCTCATTTGCAAATTATGATCTGGGTCAAATCACTCGTGCCGCAGACGCTATCTACGAAGAGTACCTTGACCTCATCAATACCGATGAGCAATGGGTAGATCGTGTGAGAAGAGCAACAGGCGAAAGCACCAGATTGCATTCCACTTTTAATACTTGGCAGAAGCGACTAGAGGGCGTACTCGCTGAACACACTCCAAATGATTCACAACGTACATTTTCGCGGCAACTTAAAAAAGAATTGTTCGATGCCAATCCAACTTGCAACTTGTGCGGACAGAAAATTTCCTTAATTGATGATGCTGTTTTGGATCACGATGTTCGGTATTGGATAGGTGGAAAAACAGTTCCCGACAATGCACAACTTACCCACCGACTTTGCAATCTAAAAAAAGGCTGATGGCTGGTTTGCCCACATTTTTAAGGTTGAGCAATATGATGACAATTGATTACGAAACCGACATTGCCGCCTGGGCCAGTCAGCAAGCTAGGCTGATTCGGCAGCGGCGTTTTGATTTACTGGATATTGAACATCTCGCGGAGGAGATTGAGGACGTGGGCAAGAGTGAACAACGCGAGCTGGCCAGCCGCATGGCCGTGTTGCTGGCACATTTGTTGAAATGGCAATTCCAGCCAGAACGGCGCGGCAGCAGTTGGGAGCGCACCATCCGCGAGCAACGGCGAGCACTGGATTTGCACCTGAAACAGGTGCCCAGCCTGAAAAACAAACTGGCGGATGCCGACTGGCAAACCGTGCTGTGGGCGGATGCCGTGACGCTGGCTATCAAGGAAATGGGCGACGGCGATTTCCCGGAAAGCTGTCCTTGGTCAATGCACGACATCCTGTCGCCGGACTGGCTGCCTGCCGATTAGTCGCCCTCAAATAAGAAAAGCCGCCCAAACAACTAAGCGGCTTTTTTGTTGGTTGCTTTACCCCGCCAACTTGGCCTTCAGCACATCATTCAACTGCGCCGGATTCGCTTTGCCTTTGCTGGCTTTCATCGCCAAACCGACGAAGAAGCCGAACAGTTTGTCTTTGCCGCTGCGGTATTCGGCAACTTTTTCGGCGTTGGCGGCGAGGATTTCATCCACCAGCGCTTCAATCGCGCCGCTGTCCGAGACTTGCTTCAGCCCCTTGGCTTCGATAATCGCATCCGCGTCGCCGCCTTCCGCCCACATGGCGCGGAACACTTCCTT
>DHYQ01000080.1:0-24931 GCA_002414205.1 Gallionellaceae bacterium UBA5126
GCCTCCTTGACCAAATCGCTGGGCGGCTGGGTACATGCCCGCAACGGCACGGTGGATTGGCTGATCGTCAAGCGCCTGAGTCTGGGCAGCATCCCCGCCGCGCTGTTGACGCTGGAAGCCTTGCACGCACTGGTCTTGGACGACAAGGCGCTGCGCGGGGTGATTACGCCGGTGTTGGGCTTGGCCTTGCTGCTGACCGCTGTCGGGTTGTTATTCAAGGAGCGCATCCAGAAGCGTGCGCTGCAACAGGAAAATGGCTGGCTGCAACGCCATCTGACCGCTGCGACGATTGCCACCGGCGCAGTGGTTGGGGTGCTGGTGACACTGTCCTCGATTGGGGCCGGGGTGCTGGGCACGGTGGCGGTGTTGTTCCTCTATCCCCGTCTGAGCACGGTGCGGGTGGTGGGGACGGACATTGCCCACGCGGTGCCGCTGACCGCCGTGGCTGGGATGGGGCACTTTGCCCTGGGTACAGTGAACCTGACCTTGCTGGGGAGTTTGCTGATTGGCTCGTTGCCCGGCATTTATCTGGGCAGCCAGTTGAGCCACAAATTGCCGGAAAAAATCCTGCGCCCGCTGCTGGCCAGCATGTTGCTGATTATCGGCGCGAAGATGGCGATGTAGGGTGCGCAATGCGCACCAGAAATAACCCGAATTACCAAACGAAAACGGTGCGCACGGCGCACCCTACCCAGACAAGATTTACGAAGGAGCCATAGCATGAACGCACGAGTTGAAAACTTCACCAGCCAGACTTTGGTGGATTTCGAGGAAATCGACCGCTTTGAGCAGGCGATTGCCAGTTTCCACGCCGGGGAAATCGACCCCGACCGCTTTACCGCCATCCGCCTGCAATACGGCGCTTACGGTCAGCGCCAAGAAGGCGTGAACATGCTGCGCATCAAGGTGCCCGGTGGTCGTTTGAATGCGGCGCAACTGGATGCGGTGGCCGACCTCACCGCCACCTATTCGCAACGCGGCATTGCCCACTTCACCACCCGTCAGGCCATTCAGGTACATTTCATCCCGCTGGCGCAAATGCCTGCGGCCATGCGCGACATTGCGGCGGTCAATCTGACCAGCCGCGAAGCCTGCGGCAATGCGGTGCGCAACATGACCGGCTGCGCGCTGGCGGGCGTGTGCCCCCGCGAACACTTGAACATCGGCCAGCAAATCGACAGCGCCGTACTGCATTTCCTGCGCAACCCGCTGAATCAGCAGTTGCCGCGCAAGTTCAAAATCAGCTTCTCCGGCTGCGAGGCTGATTGCGCGCAGTCGCTGTTGCACGATGCGGGCGTGGTGGCGGTGAAGCGTGGCGAGCAGCACGGTTTCATGATCAAGGCGGGCGGCGGCTTGGGCCACAAGCCCCGCGAGGCGATTGTGGTGGATGAATTCATCCCCGACAGCGAGTTGCTGTTTGCGCTGGAAGCCTTGGTAACGCTGCACAACAAGCATTCCGACCGCACCAAGCGGGCCAAGTCGCGCATCAAGTTTTTGGTGGAAAAGTTCGGCAAGGAAGGCTTTATCGCCAAATACCGCGCCGAGTTTGAGCGCACCCGTGAAGCCTTGGCCGGACAATCCTTTGCACCCGCAGAATGGCGCGAGCAAAGCGGTTTCGACATTCCCGGCCCCGGTGCGCCGCGCCAGGTGTTTGCCCAGCATCAACCGGAACACTATGTGCTGCCGATCGCCCTGCCGCTGGGTGATGCCACACCGGAACAACTGCGCGGCATCGCCGAGCTGTTGCGCCGTCACTGGCTGGACGAAGTGCACACCACGCAGGATCAGAACCTCATCATCCTGAATGTGCGCGAGGAACAATTGTCCAGCCTGCGCGCCGGTCTGGCCAAACTGAAACTGGCCGAGCCGCAATGCGGCGACAACGTGGTGGCTTGCCCCGGCACCTCCACCTGCCGTCTGGGTATTACCGCCAGCCCCTTGGCCGGTGCGGCCCTGAGCGGCGGCGCGGGGGATTTGCGCCTGCGAGTGTCCGGCTGCCACAACGGCTGCGCGCAACCGGAAACCGGCGACATCGGCATTTACGGCGAAGGCAAGCGCTTGCACGGCAAACTGGTGCCGCATTACCAAATGTACTTTGCGGGCAACGGCACCGGCAACGGCGCGCTGGCGCTGAAAGGCCCCACCCTACCGGTGGCGCGCATCAAAACCGCCATCGAGCGCGTGCAACAAGCGCACTTGGACAGCGGCGTCGCCAGCTTCAACGACTGGGCACGTGCCCAGCCTGCGGATTATTTCCACAGCCTGCTGGCCGATTTGGCGGCGGTGTCGGCGGAGCAATTGCAGGAAGTGATGCGCGATTTCGGCGACGAAGGCGACTTCCGCGTGCTGCAATTGGGCGGCGGTGAATGCGCCGGGGCGACGCAAGTGATTATCGGCGCGAACTTCTTTGAAGCTGCGCACGAACGCCACTACCGCCGCGCCCTGGTGTTCCAGCGCAAGTTTGACGAAGCTGCCGCCTGCAACGCCGCGATTCTGCGTTTGCTGGGGGCCGGTGTGGCGCAACTGTTCGGCGGCTTCCGCCAGGAAGATTTGCACGATTTGGCGGTGCAACTGGAAGATTATCTGTCCGCCGAGTTGGTGGCGCAGTTCCGCGCCCTAGCCAACGACGTGGCCCAGCCGCAAGACGTGGACAGCATCGCCCGCCAAATCGAAGCGGTGGATGCTTGGACTCGCGCCGTGGCCGACATCGCCAGCCGCGAAGATGCGCAACTGGATTTGAGCGAAGCACTGCCATGAAGCTGGTCGATAAAATCGCCGCCACGCTGGCACAACTGCAAGAGGCCGTCGAGCTGTATCCCAAGCTGGTATTTGCCAACAGCTTGGGCGCGGAAGACATGGTACTGACCGACCTCATCGCCAAAAACAGCCTGTCGATTCGGCATTTTGTGCTGGATACCGGACGATTACCTGAAGAAACCTACGGGCTGCTGGACAAGCTGCACGACCTGTATTTGATTGATTTGCAGGTGTATTTCCCGGATCACAGCTTGGTGGAAGAGTACGTTGCCCGCCACGGCATCAACGGTTTTTACCGCAGCGTGGAAGAGCGCAAAGGCTGCTGCTTCGTGCGCAAGGTCGAGCCACTGCGCCGCGCCTTGACGGGACAAAGCGCCTGGATTACCGGCCAGCGCCGTGAGCAAAACGTCACGCGCAGTCGCTTGGCCGCTTGCGAATGGGATGATGCACACAGCATGTACAAGCTGAATCCACTGCTAGAATGGCGCACTGCGGACATTTGGCAGTATTTGCGAGAAAACGCCGTGCCGTACAACCCGCTGCACGACCGTTTTTACCCTAGCTTGGGCTGCGCCCCATGCACCCGCGCCGTCACCCCCGGCGAAGACCTGCGCGCCGGGCGTTGGTGGTGGGAAAATCCAGAAAATAAAGAGTGTGGCTTGCACGTCGCCAGCCGAATGCCGGGCGCGGCATAAACAAACAACGTAGGGTGCAATAAGCAACGCGCATTGCACCAATCCAGCCTTGAATAACATCCGGTGCAATGCGCTGCGCTTATTGCACCCTACAAAACAACCGTCGGTGCGAATTTATTCGCACACAGATTAAGTAGGGTGCGCCGTGCGCACCAAACAAACGATAGCAAAAGGAGCAACCCCATGAGTTCAAACACCTTTACCCATCTGGACGCGCTGGAAAGCGAGTCGATTCACATCCTGCGCGAGGTCGCGGCGGAGTGCAAAAATCCTGCCATGCTGTTTTCCGGCGGCAAGGATTCCATCGTCATGCTACGTCTGGCCGAGAAAGCCTTTCGCCCGGCCAAGTTTCCTTTCCCGCTGCTGCACGTCGATACCGAGCACAATTTCCCGGAAGTGATTGCCACCCGCAACTTGCTGGCAGAGCAATTGGGCGAGCGGCTAATCGTGCGCTCGCTGGAAGATTCGATTCGCCGAGGCACCATCGTGCTGAAGAAAAACCAGCAAAGCCGCAACGCCTGCCAGTCCGTCACCTTACTGGAAGCGATTGACGAATTCGGCTTCGACGCCTGCCTGGGCGGGGCGCGCCGCGACGAGGAAAAGGCCCGTGCCAAGGAGCGGATTTTTTCCTTCCGCGACGAATTCGGCCAATGGGATCCGAAAAACCAGCGCCCGGAGTTGTGGGACTTGTACAACACCCGCGTGCACAACGGCGAAAACATCCGCGTGTTCCCCATCAGCAACTGGACGGAGCTGGACATCTGGCAATACATCGCCCGCGAAAACCTGACCCTGCCCAGCATCTACTACGCCCATGAACGCGAAATCGTGCGCCGCAACGGCCAGTTGGTGCCCGTCACGCACCTGACCCCGGTGCAACCCGGCGAGCAAGTGGAAATCCTCAGCGTGCGCTTCCGCACCGTGGGCGACATCACCTGCACCTGCCCGGTGGAATCCACCGCCCGCAACGCCGACGAAATCATCGCCGAAACCGCCAGCACCCGCATCACCGAACGCGGCGCCACCCGCATGGACGACCAGACTTCGGACGCGTCCATGGAACTGCGCAAGAAGGAAGGATATTTTTGAGGGAAGGGAAAAGGGGGAAGGGAAAAGGGAAAAAACCTGGGAGCGCGCCAAGTTTTGGCATATTCAACGTCACCCTCTCGGCACACCCCTTGCCCCACCACCCTTCCCCCTTCCCTCTTCTCCCTTCACAAAATTTGATGTCAAAGGAATAAAAATGAACCAAACTCAACTCCTCCGCTTCATCACCGCTGGTTCGGTGGATGACGGGAAAAGCACTTTGATCGGGCGTTTGTTGCACGATTCCAAGTCGATTTTTGAAGACCAACTGTCGGCGATTTCCAAGACCAGCGCCAAGCGCGGCATGGGCGCGGTGGATTTGTCGCTGCTGACCGACGGGCTGCAAGCCGAGCGCGAACAGGGCATTACCATCGACGTGGCCTATCGCTACTTCGCCACCCCCAAGCGCAAATTCATCATCGGTGACACCCCCGGCCACGAGCAGTACACCCGCAACATGGTGACTGCCGCCAGCACCGCCAATCTGGCCATCATCCTGGTGGATGCGCGCCGGGGCGTGCTGCAACAAACCCGCCGCCACACCTATCTGGCCAGTCTGGTCGGCATCCCGCACATCGTGCTGGCGGTGAATAAAATGGACATGGTCGATTATTCCGAAACCGTATTCCACAGCATCTGCCAGGAATACCGCGCCTTCGCCGCGCAACTGGGGCTGCATGACGTCACCTGCATTCCGCTGTCAGCGCTGAATGGCGACATGCTGGTGGAACGCGGCGACAACCTGCCCTGGTACCACGGCAAGACCTTGATGGAGCTGCTGGAAACGGTGGAAATCGCACACGACATCAACGAAGAAGATTTCCGCTTCCCGGTGCAATGGGTCTGCCGCCCACAAACCGACGAGCATCACGACTTCCGGGGCTTCATGGGGCGGATTGAATCCGGCAGCGTGGCCGTGGGCGACGAAATCATCGTCCAGCCCAGCGGTCGCCGCAGCACCGTCAAGGCCATACACACCTACGATGGCAACCTGCAACGCGCCGTTGCGCCGCAGTCCGTGACGCTGCTGCTGGACGACGAAATCGACATCTCGCGGGGCGACATGCTAGTCGGCGCGGGCCGTGCACCGCAAGTGGCAAAAGAGCTGGACGCCACCCTGTGCTGGCTGTCAGAAACCCCGCTGGACAAACAGCGCAAGTATTTGATCAAGCACACCACGCGCACCAGCAAATGCCTGTTCTCGCAACTGGATTACCGCGTCGATGTGAACACCCTGGAGCAGCACCCGATCAGCACCCTGCACATGAACGACATCGCCCGCGTCAGCCTGAAAGTGCAACAACCGCTGGTGTTCGACGACTACCTGAGCGACCACGGCACCGGCAGCTTCATCATCATCGACGAAGCCAGCAACAACACCGTCGGCGCGGGGATGATTGCGGCACGGCAGTAAGCGGCGCGTTCACGGCAAGCAATGAAAAAGGCGGACGGCTTTACGGCCTTCCGCCTTTATTTTTACCACCCACCGTAGGCTGCGGGTGAGGCACGAACCCCAGCTTTTTGCCCGTATTCGCTGGGGTTCGCTGCGCTCACCGCCAGCCTACCGTAGGTGCGGTTGGAGCAGCGTAACCGCACAAATCAAACGGGCGATTACGCTACGCTAATCGTATCTACGGCTCTTAAAACTTCCCGGTTAGCATCTTCTTGGCACTCGCCACAACAGGTGTTAAAGATGCCGCCACACCGAAAGGAATGCCCATGCCAAATATCCCCAAGCTTTGGCGAGAGCTTGCAAAATTCACGGTTCTGACATCGCTACCATTCCAAAAAAACAAAAAAACCACACCAATGGCAGCGTAGAACAGACAAGCGACCATCAACACAAAATACTCAGTCACTTTCAATCGTGGCTTTACCAGCAAGCCTGTCTGGCGCGTCTTGAGATAGCGCCACACTAAAACCACCTGCATCGGTAAGGAAAGCCATACAACGGCGTTGTAAAGCAGGGCCACCTGCGGAAATTTAGACTTTTGCGCATATTGCGCCATGCGTGACCAACACTCGACAACCAAGTCAACATAACCACGGGCAACGGCAGAACGTGTCAAGACATCTTCCGGTGCATAGTTGGCAATGAGAAAACCCAGCAGCCAAATCCCCCCCACGGCACACAGCAGCCAGACCGTTGATCGGCGGCAGCGGGGGGTAGGTGCGTTGGGCACCGCATTCAAGTCACAAGCATTCATGGTCATCTGTTTTCCTTCGATTTCGAGCATGCACCGCGCCTGGACGGCGTACCCGCCACATGGCTGGCATTTCAATCAAACAAGCGTAGCCCCTTGCACTTGCATGATGTGACACTCCGCTGAGGATGGAATAGGGGCGAATTATGGCATGGCTGCTGATCGTATGACGGACTTCACATCCGTTGATTTTTTCTTTACCATACAAATTGAAGTTTCAACTTTCAAATTGTAAAAATGCTAACTCGTTCGATTGCTGCAACGGCTTTGCGCCTAGCGCGGGGCTTTCCCATTCTGGTGATTACCGGCCCGCGCCAGTCCGGTAAAACCACGCTGGCGCGCACTTTGTTCGCCGATAAACCCTATATCTCGCTGGAAGACCCGGATGAGCGGGCGTTTGCGCAAACGGATCCGCGTGGTTTTTTGGCGCGCTTTCCGCAGGGGGCGATTCTGGACGAGGTGCAACGCTGCCCGGATTTGTTTTCCTACCTGCAAGGCGTGGTGGATGCACGGGGACGAATGGGCGAATTTATCCTGACCGGCTCGCAACAATTCGGGTTGTTGTCCAGCATCAGCCAGTCGCTGGCCGGGCGCGCCGGGCTGTTGCAGTTGTTGCCCTTTGCGCTGGAGGAGTTGCAGGCCGGAAGCGTTTTGCCCGCCAGTCTGGATGAGGTACTGCTGCGCGGCAGCTACCCGCCGCTGTACGACCGGCCCTTGGCTCCTGGTGATTGGCTGCCCAGTTATGTGGCGACGTATCTGGAACGCGATGTGCGCCAGTTGTTGGCGGTGCGCGATTTGTCGCAGTTCCAGCGTTTTCTGAAAATGTGTGCCGCCCGCTCCGGGCAGATGCTGAATTTGTCTGCACTGGCTGCCGATTGCGGTATTACCCATGTCACGGCCCGCGAGTGGCTGACGGTGCTGGAGGCCAGCTATATCGTGCATCTGCTGCGCCCCTACCATCAGAATTTCGGCAAGCGTCTGGTGAAAATGCCCAAGCTGTATTTTCTGGATGTTGGATTGATGGCGTATTTGCTGGGCATACGCGATGCCGCCAGCCTGTCCACCCACGCCGCACGCGGAGCCTTGTTTGAAACGCTGGTGGTGTCGGAATGGATCAAGCGCCAATTCAACGCCGGACAGGCGGCGGAGCTGTATTTCTGGCGCGACAACGCGGGCCACGAAGTGGATTTGCTCATCCCGCACGGCGAGCAATTCATCCCGGTCGAAATCAAGTCCGGCGCAACTTTCAGCAGCGATTGGAGCGCCGCGCTGCGCAAATTGTCCGGCCTGTTCGGCCCCACCGCCCTGCCGCCGGTCATTCTTTACGGTGGCAGTGGACGCTACCAACGGGAAGATTGCCAAGTCGCGGGCTGGCTCACGCTGGCCGAGCCGGACTGGCTGGCTTGTGCATCTCCAGCAAATACAACCCGTTGACCTTGGGTGTCCAGCGCGCCGGGTTGACGGGGAATTCTTGCCGGGTGCCGGTGAGGTGGTAGCCGCGCCGTTGGTAGTAGGCGATGAGTTCGTGGCGTTGGGCGACCACCCACATAACGAAGCGTTGGCTGTGCCAGTGTTGCCGGGCGTGGTTTTCGGCGGCGGCACACAGGTGTTTGCCCAATCCGCGATTTTGCTGCGCGGGTTGCACGGCGAACATGCCGAGGTGGGCGGCTTGGCCGTGGCGTTGCAGATGGATGCAGGCCAGCAGTTGCTCGCCCTGACAGAGCAACAGGAAAACGCTGTCGGCTGACGCAAAGTGCGGCAGTAAATCGTCCGGGGTGGCGCGCAGGCCGTCCAGCAAATCGGCTTCGGTCGTCCAGCCTGCGCGGCTGGCTTCGCCCCGGTAGCTGATGTTGAGCAGGGCGGCGATGGCCGGGGCGTCGGCGGGTTGTGCCAGGCGCAAAGTCAGCGCGTCTGCAAGTGGGTTGCGCATGTGTGCGGCTACCTTCATGGCCGAGTCGGCGGCTGACCGGCGACCTTGGCCCCCAGCACCAGCCGAAACGGATAGCACGCATCGTCCGCCTGGCAACGGCTGCGCACTTGGTAGCCGATGTCGTTGTTGTAGTTGGTGTAATACTCTTCCCAATGGCAGCAGCGGTTGCGCGTGGCTTGCCAAGTGTCGCAGCCGCTGCACCATTCTCTGGCGTAGCCGAGCAGGCCGTACAAATCGGCTCCGTTGGGGATCAGCTCGTCCACCCGCGCATATCCGTGCGCGAACCAGTCCGCTTCCTGCTCGCTGGTCGGAAAATCCAGACCGGGGATGCGGCAGTGTTGTTTGTGCCGGGCCTCAAAATCCCAGCCCGGCGGCCCCTGACGTGCCGCCCAGTCCCATTCTTCTTCACTGGGCAAGCGATAGCCCGCCACCTCGGTGCAGTGCCGGGCGAACTCGCCACTCGGCGTGAGCAAGCGCCCGCTGGCTAGGTCATAGGCAGGCGGCAAGTGCTGCTGCTGTGACCGCGCATTGCAATAAGCAATCGCCGCCTGCCAACTGGGCCGCCACAATATTTCGCCGTGCTGCACCGGATAGCGCGCCACATAAAAATCACCCGTGCCTGCGCGGGGCGAAGCCGCCAAAAACACCCAGTCTGCGCTGCCATCCATGTTGTTTACCCTTGCAATTTTGCCCTGTCCGCAAACCAATCACTGCCCGCGCCCGCCAATGCCAGCCCCCGGCGCGGCGCGGCGCGGATTATGGCATGCCTGTACGACACCGACGCACAGCCGCCACAAGCACCGCTATCCCTCAGTTATAATTCGAGCAACTATATGGAGTCTGCATCATGATGATTTTTGCCGGTTTTTACCCCATTCGGCAGTTTTGGCGCGCGCTGGTGGCATTAGGCGCGGTGTTTTTTTCTGTGACGACGCAGGCCGCAGCAAGCTATACCTTTGGCGTGCTACCCCAGCGTTCGCCGGTCTTGACAGCGCAGTACTGGAATCCGATTCTGGACTGGGTGTCGCAGCAGTCGGGGGTCAAGCTGGAGATTCGCATTGCCGCGTCGGGCGGTCAGGCGGGCGAGGCAGTACGCAAGGGGGAATATGATTTTGCCTATAGCAATCACCAGTTCAAGCCGTCTGCCCAGGCACAGGGTTACACGGTCATTCTGCGGCGTGACTTACCCAAGATTGCCGCGACACTGGTTGTGCCCACCGCCTCTCCGATTCAAACGGTCGCGGAATTAGCCGGAAAAACCGTCGTTTTTGCCAATCCGCATGGTTTTGTGGGTTATGCCGTCCCCATGGATTTTCTGACCCGTAGCAACATCGACGTCAAGGCTACCTTCGGCAGCAATCAGGAAGGGGCGCTGTGGCAATTACGTCTGGGCAGCGCACAGGCGGTAGGCGTCAATCAATCCATTCTGGCCGCTTACGAAGCCCGCGAAAAAGTGACTTTCCGTCAACTGTGGACGTCACGCGCCTATCCTGATCTGGCGATTTCCGTCCATCCACGTGTGCCCAAAGCGGTGGCAGATGCGGTACGCCGCGCCCTGCTGCAATTAAGCAACACCCACGCCGGGCAACAAATTTTGGCAAAGAGCGCGCGACTGGCGGGTGAAAGTCAGCCCGCCGGTTTTGTGAGCGCCACGCAACAGGATTACGAAGACTATCTGACGTTTTATCGTCATACCCAATTTCACGGGGCGGACTGAGTGCGGCAATATTTTTCTTTCAGCCGCCTCAGCTTGGTTGGTCAAGTGGCCCTGTCCGTCTATGGCGTGTTGCTGATCATCACCACCCTGGTTTTTCTGTCTGCCATCAACTACATCTCCAGCAATGTGCATGAGGAAATGAGCATTCGTCTCAAGGGGCGCTTGACTACCTTGATGATGATTAGTCGCAACTCGGCCGTTGTGGGCGACTATGCCAGTATTGAGGAAGCACTCACGGCACAAGCCAAGCTGCCGGATAGCGAAAGCGTGGCTTTTATCGACCCTCAGCAGCACAAGCTGATACGTTGGGGAGCCGTGCGCCCTCTGGCTGCCCCGACCTGGTTCGTACATTGGCTGGGCATAGGCAGCTACCACAACAGTCAGGCACTGGAGGTGAGCGGTCATCACTATGGCAGTGTCGAGGTCACCATTTCACCCAACCGCCCGCTGAACGAGGCGTGGGCTGAAACACGCAAAGTCGCCGTGTTGTCCTTGCTGGCCTATCTCATCACAGCCCTGGCGATTTTTCTGGTGTTACAGCATGCCTTGCGCCCGCTGGAGCACTTGGCCCATCTGGCCGACAGAATCGCCCAAGGTGATTACGCCCCCCGTATTGAACCCGCCGGTTGCCGCGAACTGAACCAGGTGATTGCCATGTTCAACAACATGGCGGCGGTTTTGCAGCAGATGGTGAACAATTTACACACCCAAGCCGATGCTTTGCGGCATGCCAAACAGATCGCGGACGATGCCAATCGGGCGAAATCCAATTTCTTGTCCACCATGAGTCATGAAATTCGTACCCCGCTCAATGTCATCATCGGCCTGACACACCTGATGGATCGCAGCAAGCTCACGCCTGCCCAACTAGATGATTTGCGCTCGATTGAAATCGCCTCACACAATTTGCTGGCCCTGATCAACAACATTCTGGATTTTTCCAAAATCGAATCCGGCGAGCTGCAACTAGAATCGCGGCCATTCCGTCTGGACGAGGTACTGGAGGAGGTGGGCAATATGTTCCAGCGCTTGGCGCGCAATCAAGGCCTGCAATTAATCCTGGCGCCCATCCCGACGGAACTGCACGAACCATTGCTAGGCGACAATGCTCGCCTGAAGCAAATGCTGATCAACCTGGTGGGCAACGCGGTGAAATTCACCCCACACGGCGAAGTCAGCATCACCCCCTTGTTGCTACCTGACAACGACCAGAACCAGCGCCGGGTGAGCATTGCCATCCGCGACAGCGGCATCGGCATCCAACCTTGGGAGCTGACACAGTTGTTCACGCCATTCAAACAAGCTGAAACGACCTCTAGCCAGATTTATGGCGGCACAGGCCTGGGGCTCTCCATCGTCAAACAACTGGCCGAATTAATGGGGGGACAAATTAATGTCGCCAGCACCCCAGGACAAGGTTCAACCTTTACCCTCACCCTACCCTTCACGCGCGCCACCCACCACCTGCCGGATGAAAAGCCACGGCATGACCCGCCGCTGTGCAACTTGCATGGCTTGCGGGTACTGGTGGTCGATGATGTGCCCATGAACTTGCAAGTCGCCTATCGCCTGCTGGAGCAACAAGGTATGAACGCCACCCTGTGCGAATCCGGCGTACAAGCACTGCGCTTGCTGCAAGAACGGGCAGATGCCTTCGATTTAATTCTCATGGACTTGCAAATGCCGCAACTGGATGGCTACGACACCGCGCGGCTGATCCGCGAACAACTGCGCTTGTCGCTGCCTATTATCGCCTTGACCGCCAGTGCCACCACCCGGGATCGGCAGCGCGCCCTGGCTGTTGGCATGGTGGACTTTTTGGCCAAACCGATTGAACCGCGTGAGTTAGTACAAGTGATCGCACAATACGCGCCGACGCGCCCGGTGCTTGCCATGACGCCCCCCACCGTCGTCGAATCCGGCACCGCCCGTGCATGGCCCCCTATCAACGGCGTCGAGATGACGAAAGTCCGCAAACTGTTTTCCGACGATTTGGATTTTTTCTATGATTTGCTGGCGCAATTTGTACCGGATGGCGAAGCCTTGTTGCTGCGCATCCAGCATTTATTGCAAACCCGGCAACTCGCCGAGGGCGCCCGGCAGTTGCACAAATTAAAAGGACTGCTCGGCAATCTAGCCGCCGATGCCGCCTTGCATGCCACCCTGACACTGGAGCATGCCGTCAACAGCGGCCAGGATTATCAAGCGCCCCAAGCGGAATTCGAGCATTTAATGACACAACTGCTGCAATCCAGCGGTGATTGCCTGCAAAATCGCCCGTTGCCACCCTGCCCGCCCCCTGTGCCAGACAACACGGTAGACTGGCATGCGGTACGCCAGCAACTGGCCAACCTGCGGCTACATTTGGAAAACAATCAGATGGATGCCGCCAATATCACCCGTGAGCTGGCGCCATTGTTGAGCGGTAGCGAACTGGCAGAAGGATTTGTCCGGCTCTGCGGACTGGTGGACACCCTACAGTATCCAGAGGCACTGTCGCAACTGAACACACTGCTCACCCAGTTGCCGCCAGAAGCCAGCGTGTAGCACGCGCAAACCATCACGATGCAGGAGGTTGTTGCTCCAAGTGAAATACATGCAAAATGCGGTGTATCACTGGCGCCAACAGAATGCCCTGCACCATGATAAAAATCAGCCCGGAAAACAGGGCATAGCCCCCCGCGAAGCACTTGCCCGCCAAGGTATGTGGCGCATCTACCGGCCCCATCCCGCCCAACAGCATCGCCGCATTCAGAAAGGCATCCGCCCAAGCCAGCCCCTGCCACTGGTGATAACCCCACATCCCCAGCCCCAGGGAAAACAATAGCACCCAGAACGCAAACAACCCATGCCCCAGCAAGCGCAGCACAAAACGCCGACGGGACAACAAAGGATAGTGCTTATGCTCGTACATCAGTGCTGGCGGCGTAAAAAGTCTTGTACCGCCGCTTCATCCGCCCCGATACGCCGCACTTCCCGCCCCTGCGGTGACACCAGCCAATACGCATCGTTGGCGCCGCCATTCTTGCGATATTTGTGTTTAAAGACAATCAGATGGCCGGCATATTTCCCCTTATCCACCAAGTCGATGCTATCACCGTCGGTGATAAATACCGGCTGGGTCTGCCCAGCATCCAAGCGGTGTATCGCCCCAGAAGTCACCCAGGCCGCCGTGTTGAAATACACCGACCGACCATCCAGACTAAACACCGGCTGGCTGAAATCAGTGAGGTTATTTTTCGGCTCGCTATCCTCACGTGCAGCCAACAAACGCTGCGGCTGGCTACCATCCAGTTTGACCTGCCACAACTCGGTCGGGGCATCCGTGGCATTCAAGGGATTGACGCTGGCTTGGCGCCGCACAAATACCACGCGTTGGCCGTCCGGCGACAAGGCCGGTTGAGCATCCAACCCCAGCCGGGTCAGTTGGCGCGGTGCCGTTTGTGCGGTCTGCCAGTACAGGTTACCCTGTTTTTCCAGGATTTCATCGGCCAGAGCACTGCCCAGACACCAACATCCCAGTAGCCCGTAAAAGAGGATTTTCATCGTACTCACTGATGGGCCATGAATAAATACACCGCCAAGGCGATGCCGAGAAAACTGACCATCAGGTTAGTAAACACCCCATTGCCAGTGCGATAGCCGTCGGGCATTTCAATCGGCTTGAGCGTTTTGAGCACCACGTAGTACTGCCGGGTGGCCGCATAGGAGATATACGCCCCCAGCAGCACAAACGCAATTCCGACCCAGAAGGAAAACACTTTCTCCCCAGCCGACAGCGCCTGAGGCATGATGATTTGCACGAACAAGCCAAAGCGCTCAATCACAAAACCGAATGCCATCAGGGCCAGACTGGTGCGATTCCAAGCCAGCAGGGTGCGCTCGGCGGCGAAAAACACCCGTGGGTCATTCAAATCGCTCATTGCTCGCGCCCGATGCCGTGGTACTCAATCCCCAACGCGGCGATGTGACTCGGCTCAAACAGGTTACGCCCGTCAAAAATCACCGGCTGTTTCAAACGTGCTTTGATGGTCTCGAAATCGGGGCTCTTGAAGGCTTTCCATTCCGTGACAATCACCAGCGCATCCGCACCGTGCAACGCGTCCTTGCTGTCGCTGGCGTAGCGCAAATCGGCGCGCTCGCCGTAAATGTGCTGCGTTTCCTTCATCGCCACCGGGTCGTAGGCCGTCACGGTCGCGCCGCGTGCCCACAAACCTTCCATCAGCACCCGGCTGGTGGCTTCGCGCATGTCGTCGGTGCCGGGCTTGAAGGCCAGCCCCCACACGGCAAAGTGCTTGCCGCTCAAATCTTCGCCGAAGCGCGCCACGATCTTGCTCAACAGCACACGCTTTTGCGCATCATTAACGCGCTCCACCGCATCCAGAATTTGCAGCGGCAGGCCGTATTCCTCACCGGTGCGTTGCAGGGCGCGAATATCCTTGGGGAAACAGGAGCCGCCGTAGCCACAACCGGCGTACAAAAAGTGATAGCCAATACGCTGGTCAGAGCCTATGCCCTTGCGCACATGCTCGATGTCCGCGCCGACGCGCTCAGCCAGATTAGCCAGCTCATTCATAAAGGAAATGCGGGTGGCCAGCATGGCGTTGGCGGCGTACTTGGTCAGCTCGGCGGAGCGAATATCCATCACCATCAGCCGGTCGTGGTTGCGCTGGAACGGCGCGTACATTTCGCGCATTAGCTCAATGGCGCGCTCGTCGTCCGCGCCAATCACGATGCGGTCGGGACGGTTGAAGTCATCAATCGCCGCGCCTTCCTTGAGGAATTCCGGGTTGGACACCACGCTGAACGGCACGTCCACGCCGCGCTCGGCCAAAACCGCCTGCACCGCGCCCTTTACCTTGTCCGCCGTCCCCACCGGCACGGTAGATTTGTCGATGATGACCTTGTATTCGGTCATGTGCCGGGCAACCGCTTGGGCCGCCGCCAGCACATATTGCAAATCAGCAGAACCATCTTCGCCAGACGGCGTGCCCACGGCAATCATCTGCACCAAGCCATGCGCCACGCTGGCGGCCACATCGGTGGTGAAACGCAAGCGCCCGGCGGCAGCATTGCTTTGAATCAACCGATCCAGACCCGGTTCATAAATGGGCACGCCACCCGCTTGCAGCAGGTCGATTTTGCGCTGATCCACATCCAGACACAGCACATCATTGCCCAATTCCGCCAAACATGCGCCAGATACCAAGCCCACATAACCAGAGCCGATCACTGTGATTTTCATCGCTATCATCCCAGAAAAAAGAAGGGCGGCATTATACCTCTACGACTTGCCAGTTTTCCGATGCTGGACGGTGCAATGCCAAATACAACAATCCTCAGCACAACGCTTGTCAGCCTATCGTCACCTATTCACGGCAAAATTGGCCTTTTTTTGGCAAGTGGTGCTATCCTTCGCGCCGTTGCAATGACGCATCTGTGGAGCCTAAAGATGGATCTGAAAAGCCTGTTCAAGCGTAAAGGCGCGGCTGACGCCCCCGCCAAAAACAAACCCGACACCCCGAAAAAACCTGCCAAAAACAAGAAAGTCCGCGAGTTCAAACTCCCCAAGAATGCCCGCAATGGTTTGATTGCAGGGGGCGTGTTGCTGCTGGCACTACTGGGCGGACTCGCCTATGTAGTCATGGATCCCGATCTCAGTCGTGAGTACGCCGATTTTATTCCCAGCGCAATCAGTACCGCTGCCCCGCCTCCCCCTGCGGCCCCCGTCGCCGCCCCCCGTGCGATGCCACAAGCCACCGCCAGTGCGGTTAGTGCCGCCTTGGTCAGCAGCGTCAGTGATGCCAGCAGCGTAAGCGCCAGTAGCAGCGTCAGTGCCGCCAGCAGCGTGCCCACGCCGCTGGGTGCGAGCGCGATCGTCGCCCCGAACTTGGGCAATGCCAGCGGGATTCTGCCGATCAGCGCTGCCAGCGGTGTTGCCGCGTCCGCTACGCCACCTTCAGAGGTAGAAGCAGCCTTCCCGGAAAGCAGCCCAGTGGTGGTGACACCGCCCCCCGCGCCACGCACCGTCACCGTACCGCCGAAAAACCGCGACATGCGCAATTGCCTGAACCTGAAAACGGACGCCGAAATCATGCGCTGCGTCTATCCGCGTCATTAAGTCGCACTGACCAAAAACCCGCCAACGGCGGGTTTTTATGGGCTGGGCAACAGCGGCAAAATTGCCGCCGCTGCTTTTTGCGCGGTGTTTTGTCGCAATGTGTGATGGAGTTGTAAAAAAGTCTTTTCCAATCCGGCCACCGCTTGGTGGTCATGCACATAGTTCAGCAACGCCTGCGCCAGATTTTCCGACGTGGCCTCGTCCTGCAAAATTTCCGGCACCACAAAACGCCCGCTCAAAATGTTGGGCAGTCCCACGTAGGGCAAATACGCCTTGCGCTTCATCAGCCGCCAACTCAAGGACGGCATCTTGTAGGTAATCACCATGGGGCGCTTGAGCAAGGCACATTCCAGCGTGGCGGTGCCTGAGGCCACCAGCACCGCATCAGCCGCAATCATGGCGTCCTGCGCATGCCCAAACAGCAGGGTGATATTTAAGCCCTGCGCCTCGCTGTCAAAAATCGCCTGCTCGAAAATTTCCCGCGTTTCCCGGCTAATCAGCGGCACCAAAAAACGCGCTTGTGGATACGCCGCCTGTATCTGCTGCGCCGTGGCCACGAAGGTCGCCGCCAAGGCGCGCACTTCACTCTGGCGCGAACCGGGCAACAAGGCAAACACCGGCTCGGACAATGGTAGACGCATGCTATTGCGCACATTGCCGCGCGCTGGATAATCCGGCAACAAATCCGCCAGCGGATGACCGACATAGGCGCTGGGCACCCCGGCAGCCTGATAGATTTCCGGCTCATGCGGGAACAAACACAGCACCAAATCCACCGCCCGTTTGATTTTATGAATGCGCTCGCCGCGCCAGGCCCAGATCGACGGGCTGATGTAATGCACGGTGGGTACGCCGCGCTTTTTCAGCGCCAGTTCCAGTTCCAGATTGAAATCCGGCGCATCCACGCCGATAAACAAATCCGGCGGATTTTTCAGCCAACGCCGCCGCAATTCCTTGCGTATGCCGACGATTTCGCGGTAATGCTTCAACACCTCCACATAACCCCGCACCGCCAGCTTTTCCATGGGGTACCAGCCTTCCATGCCCACGCCCAACATCTTCGGCCCGCCGATGCCAACAAACTGAATGTCCGCCCGCACCTGCTTCAGCGCCGCCATCAAATGGCTGCCCAACAAATCCCCGGACGCCTCCCCGGCAACAATGGCTATGGTTATTTTTTTCATGTTAAAAACAGAACAGGCGCGCCATGCGCACCTGAGGATGAAATTGAAGATATTTCAGCGTGCGCAATATGTTGCGCACCCAGCCCGGTTACCGTTCAAATTCCCGCTAAACCGCGATTACTGACTCCCCTGTGCACCGCCGCGCAGCGGCGGTAAACCGGGGGCGCCTTCTTTTTGGCTACTTTTTCTTGGCGACGCAAGAAAAAGTAGCTTGCCGTCGGGCAACCCCCGACGGTTTTCGTTGCACTTCAAACCAGCGTGATTTTCCGAAATTAGTGGTGCAATGCGCTGCGCTTATTGCACCCTACGGCCCGACAACCGGTGGTTTGCTGCGCCCCCCCCTACCGCACAATCCCCCGCTCACTCTTCGCCAGAAAATCCAGCAGCGGTTGCAACGCCGGTTGTTCGGCGGCTTGTTCCTCAATCACGGCGCAGGCTTCGGCCAGGGTCATGCCGGATTTGTACAGGGTTTTGTGGGCGCGCTTGATGGCCATGATGGCGGGGCTGCTGTAGCCGCGCCGTTTCAGGCCTTCGGAGTTGATGCCATGTGGGCTGGCGGGGTTGCCGGACACTAGGGCGTAGGTCGGCACGTCCTGCAACAAAATCGTGCCCATGCTGGTAATCACGTGCGCGCCGATTTTGACGAATTGGTGCACCACAGTGAAACCGCCCAGCACGGCGTAGTCGCCAACTTCCACATGCCCGGCCAGTTGGGCGTTGTTGGCAAAAGTGGTGTAGTTGCCGATCTGGCAGTCGTGCGCCAGATGGACGTAGGCCATGATCCAGTTGTTGTTCCCCACGCGCGTCACACCACCATCCTGCACCGTGCCCAAGTTGAAAGTGCAAAACTCACGGATGGTGTTGTCGTCGCCGATTTCCAGCCGGGTCGGCTCGTTGGCGTATTTTTTATCCTGCGGGATTTCGCCCAACGAGCAGAACTGGAAAATACGGTTGCGCTGGCCGATGCGGGTGTGGCCGTGAATCACCACATGCGGGCCGACCACCGTGCCCGCGCCGATTTCCACATGCTCACCAATAATGGAATACGCCCCCACCTGCACGTCCTCGGCCAAACGGGCGTTGGGGTGAACCAGCGCGGTGGGATGAATCAGGGCAGACATTACAGGGTCTTCACGGCACACATCAATTCGGCTTCGGCGGCCAGTTGACCATCGACTTCTACCGTGCCCTTGAACTTGAACACGCCACGCATGCCACGGGTCAGCGCCACCTTGATGATGAGCTGGTCGCCAGGGCTGACTGGGCGTTTGAAGCGCGCACCGTCGATGCCCGCGAACAAGTACACCGACTTGTCATCCGGCTGGCTGCCGCTGGATTTGAAAGACAACAGCGCGGCAGCCTGAGCCATGGCTTCGATAATCAGCACGCCGGGCATCACGGGGTGATGCGGGTAGTGACCGGGGAAGAACGGCTCGTTAATCGTCACATTTTTCAGCGCCACGATTTCCTTGCCGGGGTCGATGGACAGCACGCGATCCACCAGCAAAAACGGGTAGCGGTGCGGCAGATGTTTCAGAATTTCGTGGATGTCCATGGTGGTCATGCTTGTGTTCCTTGTAATGATTTGAGTTCTTTTTCCAGTTGTTTGACTTTTTGCGCCAGCGTGTCGAGGTGGCGCAGGTGCACGGCGTTTTTGCGCCATTCTTCGCTGGTGCTGAAGGGATAAATCGCGGCGTAGGAACCTGCTTGGCGGATGGATTTGCCAATCAGCGAGAAGGCGGCGATTTCCACATGATCGGCGATTTGCAGATGCCCCAGAATGCCCGCGCTGCCGCCGATGCGGCAATATTTGCCAATCACCGCGCTGCCGGCGATGCCGACGCAACCGGCAATGGCGGTGTGCGCGCCGACGCGCACGTTGTGTGCAATTTGAATCTGGTTGTCCAGCTTCACGCCTTCTTCAATCACCGTGTCATCCAGCGCACCCCGGTCGATGGTGGTATTCGCGCCGATTTCCACGTCGTCGCCAATCACCACCCGCCCGATTTGCGGAATCTTGCGCCAGCGACCTTCTTCCATGGCGATGCCAAAACCATCCGAGCCGATTACCGCGCCGGAATGCACGATGAGGCGATTGCCCAGCACGCAATGGTGATACACCACCACACGCGGATACAGATGCACGTGCTCACCCAGCACCGCCTGCGCGCCGATAAAGCAACCGGCTTCAATCACGCAATGTGCACCAATCACTGCGCCCTCTTCCACCACCGCCGTGGCGGCGATGCTGGCGCTGGGGTGTACCGTGGCGCTGGCGGCGACATACGCGCCGGGCTGCACGCCGACCGGATATTGCGGTTCGGGATTCAAAAAAGCCGACAGTCTGGCGAAATAGACGTAAGGATCCTCGGTGATGATGCGCGGCTTGTCGCTAGCATCGGCATCCGCCTCGCCCAGAATCAACGCCCCAGCTTGAGTGGTCGCCAGTTGCGACTGGTATTTGCGATTAGCCAGAAAACCGATGTGCTGCGCCTGGGCTTTTTCCAGTGTCGCCACTTGTTGTATGCGCACCGAGCCATCGCCCAGCACACGCCCGCCCAGTTGGGCGGCAATTTCTGCCAAGGTGTAAGCCATGCTTATTTCCCGTCCGGGCGATCCACCGCCAAATACTTCAACACTTTGTCGGTGATGTCGATGCGCGGATTGCGATACACCGCTTCTTGCAGGATCAAATCGAACTTCTCCGCTTCGGCAATGGTTTGCACGGCTTTATTGGCTTTGTCCAACACCACCGCCAACTCTTCGTTCTTGCGCAGATTCAAATCTTCACGGAACTCGCGCTGCATTTTTTGCAGGTTGACGTTCAACGAGGACAGTTCACGCTCCTTGTTGCGATGATTGGCATCATTCAAGGTGTCTTTTTCCAGCGCCGCCTGCATTTCCTTCACCAACTTGGCGACACGCTTGATTTCGGCATCGCGCCCGGAAAATTCCCGCTCGATTTTCTTTTCCGCGCGTTGTGCCGGTACCGATTCGCGCAAAATGCGCTCGGTATCCACCACGCCGACCTTGAAGTCGCCCGCTTGGGCGACACTGGCCAGCCAGCATAGGCACAGCGCCATCAGCATTCTGATTTTCATGTCATTCCACTCCTGATAATTAAGTATTTCGCTGGCCGGTAATCAAAAAATCGAACCCAGCATGAACTGGAATTTTTGCAGTTTGTCGTTCGGTTGGGCATTCAACGGCAAACCATAGCTGAATTTGAATGGCCCCATCGGTGAAATCCAGGTGAACGCCACCCCGGCGGAATAACGCGCGCCGACGGTACCCGGCAAATCGCCTGGCCCATACACCGCACCGCCATCAATAAAGCCACTCAAACGCATGGAGCTATCCTTGGCCATGCCGGGGAACGGAATAATCAACTCGGAACTGCCCACGACGCGGCGATTACCACCCAGCGCCAGATTACTGGCATCGCGCGGCCCCAGCGAGTTGGTTTCATATCCCCGCACCGAGCCCACACCACCGGCATACAGATTCTTGAAGAACGGCAACTGCTTGCCGCTATACCCCCCGGCCACGCCAAGCTGGCCATTCAACATCAAGGTGACATGCTCTGCTACCGGGTAGAACCACTGATGTTCATAACTGCTACGCACATAGCGCATATTGGACACCGGCAGCGCCACCTCCAGATTGACGCGCTGCACCGTCCCTTCAGTGGTGTCAATGGCGCTGTTACGTGAGTCGTGATACCAACCTGCACTGGCTGCGACCGTGGTATTGGTTGCGCCGAAGGTATTCACAAAGTTGACGTAACGCACTGGACTGACCGGCGTCAGCCCCAAGCTGGTACGCTCCACCGACAAACCGTAGGTAATCCCCTCGTCTTCCGCAATCGGCACGCCAAAGCGCATCGCGCCGCCCAAGGTGCTGGAGGTGTACTGACTCAAGGCGGTATTCAAGGCATTCACCTTGCGCTTGTACACATCAAAGCCACGGCTCACGCCGTCATCGGTGTAATAGGGATTGGTGAACGACACCGACACAGTCTGATTGATCTTGCCGGTATTCACTTGGGTAGACAGATAGTTGCCGGTACCAAACAGGTTGGATTGTGTCACCCCGCCCATCAGCACCAACCCTTCACCGCTGTTAATCCCGCCACCAATGGTAAAGCTGCCGGTGGATTTTTCACGCACGGTCAGATTGATATCCATCTGATCCGCCACGCCTTGCAGGGCTGGCGTTTCCAGATTCACTTCAGAGAAAAAGCCCAAGCGATCGACGCGCTGTTTGGATTTCTTGATCTTGGTAATGTCAAACCAAGCGCCTTCCATCTGGCGGAATTCACGCCGAATCACTTCGTCGCGGCTCTTGGTGTTGCCAAAAATATTGATGCGGCGGATGTACACGCGCTTCAACGGATCAACCAGGAAATTAAAGGCCACCTCATGCTTTTCCTTGTTGATGTCCGGCATCGCCATCACATTGGCAGATGCATAGCCTTCCTGACCGAGCCGTTCGCCAATTTTGTTGCTGGTTTCACCCAAACGCTTGCGGGAAAACTCATCGCCGGGCTTGACCTGCACCAGTGCCAGCAACTCGGCTTTGGGTACGATGGTGTTGCCACTGACATCCACTTTGGAAATAACGTACTTATCACCCTCATTTACATTGATCGTGATGTAAATATCCTTCTTGTCGGCACTGATGGACACTTGCGTCGATTCAATATTGAACTCCATGAAACCGCGATCCAGATAGTAGGAGCGCAGGGCTTCCAAATCTGCCGTCAATTTGAGCTTGGAATATTGATCATTATGCGTCGCCCAACTAATCCAGTCTGGTGTGCTCAACTTCATGAGGCCCAACAATTCATCTTCCGGGAAAGAACGATTGCCGATGATGTTGATTTGCTTGATTTTGGAAACTTCGCCTTCCTCAACCATAAAGGAAACGGCCACGCGGTTACGCTCCAGCGGCGTAATCACCGGATTGACGTTCACACCGAATTTGCCACGCGCCACATACTGCCGCTTCAAATCCTGCACGGCCTTTTCCAGCACGTTCTTGTCAAAAATCCGCCCTTCCGTCAGGCCAACGTACTTCATGCTGTCTTTCAACTTGTCTGCCGGAAAGTCGTGAATCCCCTCCAAGCGCACGCTACCAATGGTAGGACGTTCACTGACCATGACAATCAGCACGCCCTGCTCTACCTCCAGTCGCACATCCTTGAAAAAGCCGGTGCTATACAAGGCACGAATGGCCGCTGCCGAGCGGGTGTCGTCCATGGTGTCGCCAACTTTGACCGGCAAATAGCTGAACACCGCACCCGGTTCGGTACGTTGTATGCCTTCGACGCGGATATCCTTGATGACAAAGGGCTCGATAGCCCAGGAAGCAGAACAGTGTAGCAGGGCCAGCAAACCGGCCAGTTTTTTCAGATTCATTGTTTTTTAACCAGAAACGAGACGACTGAAGTCGTTATACAGGGCAAAACACATCAGGGTGCCAATCAGGGCGATGCCGATTCTTTGGCCCAATTCCCATGTGCGCTCGGAAACCGGACTGCCTTTGATCCATTCCGCCGCATAATACAACAAGTGCCCGCCATCCAATAAGGGCACAGGTAGCAAATTCAAAACCCCCAGACTGATGCTGATCAGCGCCAGAAAACCCAGATAAGCCACCCAGCCCATCTTGGCGGATTGCCCGGCGTAATCGGCGATGGTGACGGGGCCACTCAGATTCTTCAACGAAACTTGCCCCAGAATCATCTTGCCAAACATGGTCAGGCTGACCGTCGAGGTTTCCCAAGTCTTGCGCAACGCTTGTCCCAAGGCGGGCAACAGCGGATAGGACACCTCCACCCATTGCGCATCCCAGGCGGCCTGGTCGATTTGTGGGCCGATGCCCAAACGACCAATGGTTTTGCCTTGCTGGCTTTCCGCCTTGGGCACAATCGCCAGTTGTGTCACTTGTCCGCCACGCAGCACCTCAATCCGCAAGGAGTGTCCTGCATTCACGCTGACGATGGCCACCATGTCGCGCCAATCCTGAATGGCTTTCCCATCCACGCGCAACACCCGATCGCCAATTTGCATCCCTGCCGCCTGCGCCACGCTATCCGGGGCAAACTTGCCGACTTGCGGCGCAATCGGCGGTTGATACAGGCTCAACCCCAATTTAGCCAGAAAATCGCCATCCAGATCTTTGGGCTGCAAACTGTCCAATGCCAAGGTGTGCGTCAGCAAACTGCCTTCACTGCCCTGCCCTTGCACTTGCACCGTGGGCTGATCCAGCGCGGCTTCCAGCAACATCCAACGGGCATCCTGCCAACTCGGCACCGGATCGTCGCCAATGCGCAGCAGGGTTTCACCGGCGCGCAACTGCGCTTGTGCGGCAGGGGTATTGGCAGGCACCTCGCCCAAGGTCGGTTTCAGGCCGGGCACGCCATGCAAAAATAACAGCCAGTACAACACAATCGCCAGCAAAAAATTCGCCAGCGGCCCAGCAGCGACAATCGCCATGCGCTGCCAAACTGGCTTGTAGTTGAACGCCAAGTGGCGCAAGTCGGCGGGCACGGTGTCTTCGCGCTCGTCCAGCATGCGCACGTAGCCGCCCAGCGGAATGGCCGACACCACCCATTCGGTGTCGCCGCGCTGGCGCTGGTACAGCACCTTGCCAAAGCCAATCGAAAAACGCAGCACGCGCACGCCACAGCGCCGCGCCACCCAGTAGTGGCCGAATTCGTGGATGAACACCAGAACGGTGATGGCCCCTAAAAAGGCCAACAGGGTCAGCATCGCGCCGCCACCCAAGCCTCGGCAGCCACCCGCGCCTCGGCGTCAGCGGCCAGCACATCGTCTATGCACGTCACAGCGCGAATGTCGCTGGCATTCAGCACAGACTCAATCAGACGGGGAATATCGAGGAAGGCAATTTGCCGTTGCAGGAAGGCGGCCACGGCGACTTCGTTGGCGGCATTCAACACTGACGGCGCGGTGCCGCCCGTGCGCAAGGCTTGATAAGCCAGTGCAAGACAGGGGAAGCGCTCAAAGTCCGGCGCGACAAAATTCAGCGTCGCCACTTTGAACAAGTCCAAATCAGCAACGCCGGAGTCGATGCGCTCCGGGTAAGCCAGGCCGTAAGCAATCGGCGTGCGCATGTCGGGGTTGCCCAGTTGCGCGATCACCGAGCCGTCGTTGTAGGCCACCAGCGAGTGAATCACGCTTTGCGGATGCACCACCACCTGAATGTCGTCGGC
>DHYQ01000080.1:25081-27167 GCA_002414205.1 Gallionellaceae bacterium UBA5126
TGCAAATCCGCCAACGGGGTATTGCGGAACGGGCCGCCGGAAGCGGTGAGCAAAATCTTGCGCACGCCGTGTTTGGCCAAATCGCCGTCGTAATCACGCGGCAGGCTTTGGAAAATGGCGTTGTGCTCGCTGTCGATGGGCAGCAGCGCCGAGCCACTGGCTCGCACCGCATCCATAAAGACCTGCCCGGCCATGACCAAGGTTTCCTTGTTGGCCAGCAGAATTTTTTTCCCGGCACGAGCGGCGGCCAGCGTGGGGCGCAAACCGGCTGCGCCCACAATGGCCGCCATCACGCTATCGACTTCCGGCGCAGCGGAAACCTGCTCCAGCGCTTCCACGCCGCACAACACTTCGGTGTTCAGCCCGGCAGCAGACAAGCGCGTGCGCAAATCAGCGGCAGCAGCTTCGTCCAGCAACACGGCATAGCGCGGCTGGAATTGTTGGCATTGCTGGAACAGCAAGTCGACCTGACGATGCGCGGTCAGGGCAAAGACGCGATAGCGCTCAGGATGGCGGGCCACCACATCCAGCGTGCTTTTGCCGATGCTGCCGGTGGCACCGAGTACGGTCAAATTTTGCATACGTTCAACCCAGTTTTTGCATCAGAATAGCCATCGCAGCCAGTGGCAGCGTGGAGGTCAGCGCGTCTATGCGATCCAGCAGACCGCCGTGACCGGGCAACAGCGCGCCGCTGTCTTTCACACCAGCCTGACGTTTGATCAGCGATTCAAACAAATCCCCCATCACCGCCAGCCCCACCCACCACCAAGAGGCCAGAATCAGGCCGGGGAATAGCGGAGGATAACTGCCAAACGCCGGCGTCGCCAGACTGATACACACCACGTAAACCGTCACGCCCAACATGGCCCCCCCCACACCTTCCCAAGTTTTACCAGGGCTGATGCTGGGGGCCAGCTTGTTGCGGCCAAACTTGCGCCCGGTGAAATAAGCGGCACTGTCGGCAATCCACACCAGCGCCATGACAAACAACAGTGCCTTGGGCGATTCCGCGCGCAAATCCTGCATGGCCAAGGCGGTCGGCAGCAACACCAGCCAGCCGGTGAACATCATCAACAACGGATGACGCACTTTCCAACCAATCATCATCCAGGTCGGCACCACCATCAGCCAGAAAATCGCGGGCAAAACATACAGGGCCAGATGCACGAACACCTGCGTTTCCCCCTGCAACTGACTATCCAACAGAAAAAGCCCCAACGTCCCCAGCACAGACAACCACCAGAATAGTCGCCCTTGCTGTGGCGACAACTGTGCCATGCGCGTCCATTCGGTCGCGCCTTGCGCCACCATCAGCAGCAACAAGCCTTGCCAGGCCGATTCCGGCAACCAGAACAGCGCCGACAAAAACAGCGCCAGCAACACAATGGCGGTCAAGACACGTTGTTTAAGCATCGGTTTTTCCTTGCACTTGCTCGCTGGTGCGGCCAAAGCGCCGCTCGCGTTTTTGATAGGAGGCAATCGCCGTGTTCAACTCTTCACGGGTGAAGGCCGGCCACAGCGTGTCGGTAAAGTACAACTCGGTATACGCCAGTTGCCACAACATGAAATTGGAGATGCGCTGCTCGCCGCCGGTGCGGATGAATAAATCCGGTTCGGGATAATCGGCAGTCGCCAGATAGGGGGTGAGATCGGCTTCGTTAAAGGTTTGGGCTTTGTCAGGCTGTTCGCGCAGCAGGTTGTGCACGGCATTCATCACATCCCAGCGCCCACCGTAATTGGCCGCCACGGTAAAGGTCAGGCCGGTGTTATGGGCGGTCAGAGCCTCGCCCTCAACCATAGCCTTTTGCAACACAGGATTGAAAGCGGCGCGATCGCCGATGATTTTCAGGCGCATGTTGTCGCGGTACAGGCGGCGGGTTTCGCGCTCCAGCACTTTGACAAACAGATTCATCAGAAAGGAAACTTCGTCGGACGGCCTGCGCCAGTTTTCACTGCTAAAGGCAAACACCGTCAGGTATTCCACCCCCAGATCACGGCAGGCTTTAATCACCTCGCGCAACGACTCCACGCCACGCTGATGCCCCATGACACGCGGCATGAAGCGCTGCTTGGCCCAACGCCCATT
>DHYQ01000080.1:27278-30325 GCA_002414205.1 Gallionellaceae bacterium UBA5126
GTCGCCACGACTTATACCGCCATCAATTCAGCTTCTTTGGTGGCCAGCATCTTGTCGATTTCGGCCACATAGCGATCGGTCAACTTCTGGATGTCGTCCTGCATGCGACGCTCGTCATCCTCGGCCAACTCCTTGCGCTTCAAGGCATCCTTCAAAATCTGGTTGGCATCACGACGAATGTTGCGCACCGCCACTTTGGCATCTTCGCCTTCGCCCTTCACCACTTTGGTCAAATCACGACGACGCTCTTCAGTCAGCATGGGCATGGGCACACGGATCAAATCACCGTTCGTAGCCGGATTCAGACCCAAATCAGAGTCCCGAATGGCGCGCTCCACCTTGCCAATCATATTCTTTTCCCAAGGCTGCACGCCAATGGTGCGCGCATCTACCAAGGTGACATTAGCCACTTGGTTAATCGCGGTCGGGCAACCGTAATAATCCACCATCACATGATCCAGCAAGCCCACATGCGCCCGACCGGTACGCACCTTGCTCAAATCGGTTTTCAGCGCCTCCAGCGATTTTTGCATCTTCTGTTCGGCGTTTTTCTTGACGTCAGCAACCATGATTTCTCCTGAATGAATCAAATAGTTGGTTTAGTTATGAGTTTCGAGTTTGAGGTTTGGAGTTAAAAAGTGTGCACCGAGTCTGCACCTCATCCCACTGACCAACGTGCACATTCCAACACGGCAAGCGACAACTAGAAACTCCGAACTCCAAACTAATCCACCCGCACCAACGTGCCTTCGCCTTCTCCGAACACCACGCGCTTGAGCGCGCCGGGCTTGAAGATGCTGAACACGATGATAGGCAGTTTCTGGTCACGGCACAGCGTTAACGCAGTGGCATCCATGACCTGCAAATTCTTGCTGATCGCTTCGTCAAAGCTCAGGCTTTGATAGCGAATCGCATGCGGATCCTTCTTCGGGTCAGCGGTATAAATACCATCGACCTTGGTGGCCTTAATCACCACCTCCGCCGACATTTCCACCCCGCGCAGCGCGGCGGCAGTGTCGGTGGTAAAAAATGGGCTACCAATACCGGCAGCGAAAATCACCACTTTGCCATCTTCCAGATAGCGCAGCGCCTTGCCGCGAATAAACGGCTCAGCCACCTGCTCCAGACTGAGGGCAGATTGTACCCGGCAGTCCAGCCCGGCATGTTTCATGGCATCCTGCAAGGCCATGGAATTCATGACAGTGGCCAACATGCCCATGTAATCGGCAGTGGCGCGATCCATCCCGGCAGCCGCTGGTGCGACCCCCCGGAAGATGTTGCCACCGCCAATCACCATCGCCACTTGCACACCCATCTCCGCCACTTCCTTGATCTCGGAAACGATGCGCTCGATGACGCCCCGGTTGATGCCGTACTTGTCGTCGCCCATCAGGGCTTCACCCGACAGTTTCAGCAAAATGCGTTTGTAGATAGGTGCGCCCATGACATTAACCCTTCAGTGCGGCCACAGCCTTGGCCACTTCTTCAGCGTAATTTTCTTCCTTCTTCTCGATGCCCTCGCCCACGATGAACATCTGGAAGGCGGTGACGGAGGCGCCACGGCTCTTCAGCAATTGTTCGATGGTTTGCTTGCCATCTTCGGCCTTCACGAACACCTGACCCAGCAAAGTCACTTCCTTCAGGAATTTTTGCACGGTACCTTCAGCGATCTTTTCCAACATGGCTTCGGGCTTACCCGATTCCTTGGCTTTTTCAATCGCAATACGGCGTTCGGTGGCGATGTCATCGGCGCTGACACCGGAAGCATCCACCGACTTGGGCTTGCTGGCGGCAATGTGCATGGACAGATCACGACCCAGCGCGGCGTCACCGCCGTTGAAGTGCAACAGCACGCCAATCTTGCTGCCGTGCAAATAGCTGGACAATTGACCGGCTTCGGTGGCATAGCGCTCGAAACGGCGGATGCTCAGGTTTTCACCCAGCTTCATCAGCAACGCCTTGCGGGTTTCTTCCACGCTTTCGCTACCACCGGCAATGGTCAATTCGCTCAACGCCGCGATGTCAGCGGGATTATTGGCGGCCACGGTTTGCGCAACCGCTTTGGCAAAGGCTTGGAAATCATCATTCTTGGCCACGAAGTCGGTTTCGCAGTTCACTTCCACCACCGCACCGGTCTTGGCATCGGCGCTGACAAACGCGCTCACCACACCTTCAGCGGTTACACGAGTCGCCGCCTTGCTGGCCTTGGCACCACTCTTGATACGCAGTTGTTCTTCCGCAACCGTCATGTCGCCATCGGATTCCACCAGCGCCTTTTTGCATTCCATCATGCCCAGGCCAGTGCGCTCACGCAGCTCTTTGACCATACTTGCTGTAATTTCAGCCATTTTTCACTCCAATCAAAACGTTTCAAAAACCTACAAAAAAAGGGGCTTGCGCCCCTTTCCACGACGCAATCCCGCTTAGGCAGGTTGTTCGCTCACTTCTTGCACCAGTTCGTTCAAAGCCTGGGCGCGACCTTCCAGAATCGCGTCGGCGATGCCACGGGCATACAGACGAATCGCTTGTGTGGAATCGTCGTTACCGGGAATCACGAAATCCACGCCCAGTGGGGAATGGTTGGTATCGACCACGCCAATCACGGGAATACCCAGCTTTTGCGCTTCCACGATGGCGCCTTTTTGGTAGCCCACGTCGATCACGAACAGCGCGTCAGGCAGCCCGTTCATATCCTTGATGCCGCCCAAGCTGCGCTCCAGCTTTTCCAGCTCGCGCTTCAGCATCAATACTTCTTTCTTGGACAACTTTTCGCTGGAACCATCGGCGAACATCTGCTCCAGATCACGCAGACGCTTGATCGACAGTTGCACGGTCTTGTGGTTGGTCAGCATACCGCCCAACCAACGATGATTCACGAAAGGCGCATCGGCGCGTTCCGCTTCTTCCTGAATGATTTCACGGGCTTGACGCTTGGTCGCCACGAACAACACAGAACCCTTCTTCGCAGACAGCTTGCGCACGAAGGCTTCAGCTTCGCCAAACTTGGCGACGGTCTTTTCCAGATTGATGATGTGAATCTTGTTGCG
>DHYQ01000080.1:30417-32718 GCA_002414205.1 Gallionellaceae bacterium UBA5126
ACACCGGCTTCCAGCATTTGACGCATGGTTACTGCCATAAAAACTCCAATGATTGTTAAGGGTTAGCTCCACTACCCACACGCATGACCCCGAAGGGCACCCTAACCGTGCAGGCATGAAATTGCGCTGACCTGTTTCAGCGCGGCGCGCATTCTATCATCAACCGCAGACTCCCTCAACTTGAGTACCACACCACAGCACATTTTCGTGGATAATTCCTGCCCCTTTTTACCGCAGCAGCGGCCACCCTCGTTTAACTCGCCTATGTCCTGGTTCATCACCAATTTGATCGCCGCTTTCCTGCTGCCACCTTTTAATCTGCTGATTGTGCTCCTGCTGGGCGGATTGCTATTGCAACGCCACCCACGCCTCGGACGGGGCCTGCTAGGGGCCGGCATCCTGCTGCTGTATCTGAGCAGCACCCCATGGTTTGCCGAAGGTGCACTGCATTGGCTGGAAAAAGAAATCCCACCCCTCGGCCAGCAAAAGGCCGACGCTATCGTCATTCTGGGCGGCGGCAGTTATTTCGATGCCCCCGAATTTGATGGCCAGCATACCGTCAGCCGGGAAACCCTGTTACGGGTGCGCTACGGCGCTTGGCTACACCGCAAAACCGGCAAACCGATTTTGGTCAGCGGAGGCGCACCGCTGGGCAACCCCGGTTCCGAAGCAGCACAGATGCAGGCTGTGCTCACTCAGGAATTTCAGGTACCCGTTCGTTGGCAGGAAGATCGCTCCAACAACACCCTGGAAAATGCCCGCGATAGCGCTCGCATCCTGCAAGCAGCCGGCATTCGGCGCATCTATCTGGTTTCCAGCGCCTGGCATCTACCGCGCGCGGTGGCCATTTTTCAGCGCATGGGACTGGAAGTCGTCGCGGCGCCCACCGCATTCACCACGCGCTATCGCACTGACTTGCTGAGTTTTCTCCCCAACGGCAGCAGTATGGAAAAAAGCTCTCTTTTTTGTCATGAAATGATAGGGCGACTGTGGTATCGCCTGAAAAATTAACCCAACCTCCCTATATCGCTTGACGCATGACAAAGCCTTCACGCAAACTGCATCAAGTCATTTCAACGCAAGGGGTATCATCATGAAAAAGCACGCACTTGTTTGGAGCTGTTTACTACTCGGCAGCTTGACCGCCTCCGCAGAGGCCATTGAGGAACTCACCCCCGACACCTTGCCCGCCGCGCCGGTCGCGGCTGCAACGCAAGAAGTGGCCCCCCCGGCGGGCGAAGGCATGACTTTCATGGATTCCAAATTGTTCGACGGCAAATTATCCAAAGAGCTGGAAAGTGGCAAGGCTGTAGTGGAAATCAGCATTTCCGGGCGCATGCCGCTCAATAACATTCCCAGTCGCATTGATCGCTGGCTGGTCGCCTCTGCCGAAGAGGGCAAAGTGGAGACCCTGCCCAGCCCGCCACGCGCCAAAACCCGCGCCCTGTTTGCCGTCATTCCAATGGTATTCAGCACCTTGGGTTTCCTGAAAAACATGCGCGACGAAAAGCTGTATGAGCCTGCAAAACAATACGACACCACCATTTTCTACCGCAAGGATGACAATGGCGATTCGCTGATTGACCGCATTGTGCTCACCAAGCGCAAACCTCGTTAATCCATCGCCACACCGCGCCGCGCCGCCATGGCGCGGCCAATTTTTTCAATCTCCTGCGCCGACAACCACCGCTCAGCCTGCGGTAAGAGCACCGCGTTTTCCAAGGCCACGTGATCACGATAACGTCGCACAAAATCGCTCACATTCTGAGCCGAAAGTGCCGCGCACTGCGCCAATGCCAAGGCTTGCAATTCCACTTGCAGCCTGGCCCAAGCCGTCAACATCTCCGCATGTTCAGCTTCCAGGCGCACCAGCAAAGCGGCGCTATCGGCATTTGCCTGCCGCAATCGCGGGAACAGGTTCTCTTCTTCATCCAAGTGATGCAACTGCCCCGCCGTGCCAAAATAGCGCAATACGCCTTGCGCCGCCTGCTGCGCCTGCGCATCATTACCGTGTGCCGCTAGATGTGGCACCAAACGCTCCAACGTCGTGCATTGCTGCAAAATTTTGTCATGACAAGCACGCAACAATGCCAAAGGCTGTGCGAAGCCCACCGTATTGCGATTTACCATTGGCAACATACGGCCTCCTTGAACTTTTCCGCAGCGCGCTACACAGTAGCGGCACGACGACACGCGTAAAAAAGCCCGGTATCACCGGGCTGTTGTGGCAACTTAAACCTGCCGCTGACGCAAGTCAGCTCGTTTGAGATAGGCTTCGCGGGCGATTTGCGCGTCTTCCAG
>DHYQ01000099.1:0-830 GCA_002414205.1 Gallionellaceae bacterium UBA5126
TTCGGCGTCGGTCAATGGCCAGTCTTCATCCGGCAGAATCAGGGTGGAGGACAGCAGCGGCTCGCCCATCTCTTCCAGCAGCGCCAGCGCCACCGGGTGGTCGGGGATGCGAATACCAATGGTGCTGCGTTTGGGGTGTTGCAGGCGGCGCGGCACTTCCTTGGTGGCATCCAAAATAAAGGTGTAGTTGCCGGGGGTGTTGGCCTTCAGCAGGCGGAACTTGTTGTTATCGACGCGGGCGTAGCGCGAGATTTCCGACAGGTCGCGGCACATCAGGGTCATCAGATGTTGCTCGTCCAGTTGGCGGATGGCGCGGATGCGACCAATCGCGTCCTTGTCTTCCAAGCGGCAACTCAGCGCGTAGCTGGAATCGGTGGGGTACACCACCAGTCCGCCGCTGCGCAGGATGTCCACCGCCTGGCGGATCAGGCGCGGGTTGGGGTTTTGCGGGTAGATCGTAAAAAATTGTGCCATGGTTCAAGCCGGGAAAAATTGATTGAGCGGTGCTTCTGTCCACACCGGACGACAGCCCAGCGGGAAGTCCGACAGGCGGCCTAAATCACGGTGACTTTCGCCGGGGCCATGAAAATCCGAGCCGCAGGAAGTCAGCAAATTGAACTCGGCGGCGTAGCGCGAGAATTCGGCGTATTGCTCTGGGGTGTGGCTGCCGGTGACGACTTCCACGGCGCGTCCGCCCAGGGCGACAAATTCGGTCAGCAACTCACGCATGGTCTTTTTGCCCATGCTGTGCTTGCCCACCATGTAGCGCCCCGGATGCGCCAACACGGCGATGCCGCCCGCGCCGACAATCCAGCGCACCGCATCCGGCA
>DHYQ01000099.1:1003-2635 GCA_002414205.1 Gallionellaceae bacterium UBA5126
TGGTACGCGCCTTGCAACGCACCGCGTATGCCGACCTTGGCCAGCTCGTCCGCCATGCTTTGGGCCCGCGTGGCGCGCCCGCTACGAATCGCCGCCAAGCCCTCGGCCAGTGGTGGGTGTTGCGGGGCTATGCCCAGCCCGACAATGTGCAGGGTGTGGCTGCGCCACGTCACAGAAATTTCCACGCCGTTAATGAAGGTGATGCCGTGCTTGGCAGCTTCGGCGCGGGCAATATCCAGCCCGTCGGTGTCGTCGTGGTCAGTCAGCGCCAACACCTTAACGCCGCGCCCAGCGGCGCGTTGTACCAATTCAGTGGGAGAGAGGGTGCCATCCGAGATATTGGAATGGCAGTGCAAATCGTAGTCCTGCATTATTCCGCCGCGCCGCCGCCTTTTTTCATGACCTTGCCCTCTTCGGCGCGCTGGCGGCGCACTTCCTTGGGGTCGGCAATCAGCGGACGGTAAATTTCAATACGGTCGCGGTCGCGCAGCGCCACGTCGCCCTTGGTCAGCTTGCCGAAAATCCCCAGCTTGTTTTTGGCTAGGTCGATTTCCGGGTGTTTGGACAAAATGCCACTTTGCTCAATGGCTTGTGTGACGGTGGTGCCGTCCTTGACCTTCTGCCGCAGCAGGGTTTGTCGATCCATAAAACCGTACACGATTTCGATATTGATTTGCTCGCTCATGATTCTGCGTACACCTTGTCTGCGCGGTGGATGAAAGCATCCACAAAACTGTTGCTGATGAAATGAAACACCGGGCCTACCAGCTTTTCCAGCATCTTGCTGGAAAACTCATAATGCAGGCGAAACTCGATTTTACAAGCCGCATCGGTCAGCGGGATGAAACGCCAACTGCCGTCCAATTGCTTGAATGGCCCGTCCTGCAACGTCATCTGGATTTCATGCGGCGGCGTGCGCACATTCTGGGTGGTAAAGTGTTGTTTCAAATGATGATAATCAATTTGCACCGTGGCCCGCACGGTTTCACCTTCCAGCGTCACGACCTTGGCTCCGCCACACCAGGGCAAAAATTCCGGGTACAACTCCACCCGATCCACCAGATTGAACATCCGCTCGGCGCTATGCGCCACCAACACCGACTTTTCCACCCGTGCCATCCCGCACGCCCCTCCAAAATGCAAAGGCGCGTAGCATACCCGAAGCAGGCGGAAAACTCACGGCGCGGATGCGTGGGGCGAACTAGGGGCGCTGCTAGAAATTCAAACTTCTAAGCGAGACTAGGCGCGAACAAAAAATGACGCCGCCGTATATAGTTGATATACAAGGCGTTATTTTTGTGAGCAACGCCGTATCGCAACGAAGTTTGAATTTATCGAAGTGCCCTCTGGTAAACTGCGCCCCCTTGACGAATTGCGGGGTAATCCCATGAGCATTATTCAAAACAAAAAAGCATTTCACGATTATTTCATCGAGGATAAATATGAGGCCGGGCTGATGCTGGAGGGCTGGGAAGTGAAGTCCATCCGCGCCGGGCGGGTGCAGCTCAAGGAAGCCTATGTGACGATTCGGGACGGCGCGCTGTATTTGTTCGGTTCGCACATCAGCCCGTTGCCCACCGCTTCCACGCACATCCATCCCGACCCGGTGCGCACGCGCAAGTTGTTGTTGCA
>DHYQ01000099.1:2793-8983 GCA_002414205.1 Gallionellaceae bacterium UBA5126
GCCAGCGAGAAAGAGCGCGAAGGCCAGCGCGAAGTGCAAATGGCCATGAAAAAAGTGCGGCGGACAGAATGAGCGCGCCGGAAATCAAGCCGCAGCAATCGCTGGAGCTGCTCAAGGCGCTGCACATCCTGACCCGCGACGGTAAGTTGAATCAGGACAGTCGCCGTAAATTGAAGCAGGTGTATCACCTGTGCCAATTCATCGAGCCGCTGCTGAACGAGGTATATGCCGAGCAACCCGGCCTGACCCTGGTCGATCACGGCGCGGGCAAGTCCTATCTCGGCTTTATCCTGTACGACCTGTATTTGAAACAGCGCGCCAACGCCACGGTGTACGGCATTGAAACCCGCCCGGAGTTGGTGGAAAAATCCTGCCAACTGGCGGCGCAACTGAATTTCAGCGCCATGCAGTTCCACAACCTGTCGGTGGAAGCCGCCATGAGCGACCCGGCCCTGCCGCCGCAAGTGGATGTGGTCACCGCGCTGCACGCCTGCAACACCGCCACCGACGACGCCATTCAGTTCGCCCTGCGCAAACAGGCGCGCTTCGTGGTGCTGGTGCCGTGCTGTCAGGCCGAAGTGGCGCGGGTGCTGAATCAGCATAAAAATCAATCTTTTGGCAAAACCCCGCTGTCGGAAATCTGGCGGCACCCGGTGCATACCCGCGAATTTGGCAGCCTGATTACCAACGTGCTGCGCTGCTTGCAACTGGAAGCGCACGGCTACCAAGTGACTGTGACGGAGTTGGTCGGCTGGGAGCATTCCATGAAAAACGAGCTGATTATCGCCCACTACACCGGCCAACCACGCCGCAACGCCGCCGACCGGTTGGAGCAAATCTTGCAAAGCCTGAATCTGGAAGATTTGCGTTCGCGTTTCTCCCTGCCATAACCCGCCTCATAAACCCCGTCGCACCGGCGCAGGCCGGTGCCCAGCGTCCGTCGTAGGTGCGAATTTATTCGCACATGTTGCTTAATTCGTGCGAATGAATTCGCACCTACGGCTTGGCGAGCCGCTCAAAATTGTTCATGCGATTGCCCTACGACGCGCGCCGTCCGCCCCATGCGTGGCCGCCCGCTTGCGGTATAATCCGCGCCCTTTCTTATTTCTTTACCGAATCAACATCATGGAAGCAGAACAACTTAATCAGGTGACCAACCAGTTGCAGGACTTGCGTCTGCGCAGCGCAGAATTACGGAGGTATCTTTGACTTCGATCTGAAGGCAGAGCGACTGGAAGAGGTGTGTGCGCTGGGCGAAGACCCGGCCATTTGGCAGGACGCCAAGCGGGCGCAGGACTTGGGCCGCGAGCGCAAGGCGCTGGAAGCGGTGGTGCTGGGCTTGCGCAGCATTGCGCAGGATTTGGACGACAGTGCCGAATTGTTCGAGCTGGCGCAACTGGACGACGACGAGGACAGTCTGCACGCCTTGGCCGAGGACATTCAAGGCATCGCCCAGCGCGTGGAAGTGCTGGAATTCCGCCGTATGTTCTCTGGCGAACTGGACGCCAACAACTGCTTTATCGACATTCAGGCCGGTTCTGGCGGCACTGAAGCGCAGGACTGGGCCTCCATGCTGCTGCGCATGTACATCCGCTATTGCGAACGTCAGGGCTACACCGTGGAAGTGCTGGAAGAATCCGACGGCGAAGTCGCGGGCATCAAGAGCGCCTCGCTGAAAATTTCCGGCGAATACGCCTATGGCCGTCTGCGCACCGAAACCGGCGTGCACCGCTTGGTGCGCAAATCGCCATTTGACTCCGGCAACCGCCGCCACACCTCGTTCTCCAGCGTGTTCGTTTATCCCGAAGTCGATGATTCCATTGAAATCGACATCAACCCCGCTGACCTGCGCGTCGATACCTACCGCGCCTCCGGGGCCGGTGGTCAGCACATCAACAAAACCGACTCGGCGGTGCGCTTGACCCACATCCCGACCGGCATCGTGGTGCAATGCCAGAACGACCGCTCGCAACACAAAAACCGCGCCGAAGCCATGTCCATGCTGAAATCGCGCATGTACGAAGAAGAACTGCGCAAGCGCAACGCCGAAAAACAAGCCCTGGAAGACACCAAATCCGACATCGGCTGGGGTCACCAAATCCGCAGCTACGTCCTCGACCAATCCCGCATCAAAGACCTGCGCACCGGCCACGAAGTCGGCAACACCCAAGCCGTGCTGGATGGCGATTTGGACGACTTCATTACCGCGAGCTTGAAGCAGGGCGTTTAACTTCAGGAGTCTCCCATGCGCTTAACATCGGTTCAAATTAACCACTACAAGAGTTTGTCTGAGGTGAAATTAGACAACCTCCAGCCTTTGACGCTGCTGGTCGGTGCCAATGGCACGGGGAAAAGCAATCTGATAGATGCGTTACGCTTTTTGCGCGATATGGTGGTAGATGGGCTGGATCATGCGATGAGTAAGCGCGGGGGGATTATGACTGTCCGCCAGTATTCCCCCAAAAAACCCTATGACGTGACGATCAAAATCGAGTTCTGTGATACGACGTCGTTTGGATCTTGGGACGGTTTTTATGAAATAACGATTGCGAGCTTGAAAGTCGGCAACTATCAAATCAAATCTGAGAGGGCGTGCTGGTGTGAGGCAAAGCATGATTTCGATGACGATGACAATATCATCGCTAGTCGTTGGATTAAAAAAGTATTGTTGCGAGAGTCTGATGGCAATGCGACCTTGGACATAAACGTTGATGACAATAAGGAGGCTCTTCGGACAAATAAGCTTCCCAAAGATCAAGCAGCTTTGTCAGACATATTTGTCCAATGGCATGGTGCGGGCCTTTTTGAACTCCTGCACGACTGTCGCTTTTCTTCGATTTTTCCAAACACTTTGCGCGAGCCTTCTCGCCCTGATACTGACTATATATTGAAGGAGTCGGGTGTTAACTGGGCATCAGTGGTTAAGTCCCTTCGGAAAAATGAAGAGGGAAAACACGCTCTGGCGCGTATTCTTGAGATGATGCAAGTGGTCATGCCCAGCTTGCAGGAGATTTCTGTTCGTACAGTCGGTTCTTATTTGGTGCCAGAATTCAGGGTGAAAGATGGTCAAACAAGCACAATCCATGCTTTTGATCCAGTGCAACTTTCAGATGGAACGTTGCGGATTTTTGGTATTTTGCTCGCCTTGTACCAGACACCTCCCCCGCCATTTATTGCACTCGAAGAACCAGAGCAAACCATACATCCAGCCATTTTGGCGATGTTGGCAGAAGCATTCCGTGAAGTGTCAGAGCGCACGCAGTTGCTGGTTACCAGCCACAGCCCGTATTTAGTCGATCATTTTCAGCCCGAAGAAATTCGCATTGTATCCATGCACGAGGGGAAAACTCGGATATCCCCGATCAAAACATCGCAATTGGAATCGGTAAAAGAAAACTTGATTTCCTTGCAGGAATTGATGATGGCGGAAGGGTTGCTGGCGGAGGGACAATGAAAAGGTTGTTGGCAATCGTTGAGGGTGAGGGGGATTTAAAAGCCGTCCCGGAATTGCTTCGACGTATTTTGCACCATCACAATTGTTTCGATGTGCAAGTGTTGGCGCATAAACGCGGCGATTTACCCAAAGTACTGGCTAATTTTGAGAACGTATTCAAAATGGCCGTCAAGGAAGACGCCGCAATTTTGTTGTTGCTGGATTTTGACTGCAAGAATTGTGCTTGTGTCGTGCAGTCGGCTGAGCCGTTTTATAAAAAGGTCGAGGACTTGCGTCCAGACTGGGCATTCAAGGTTGCATTTATGGTTAAGGAGTTTGAAACCCTTTTCCTAGCAGATCGCAATGCAACACGCAGCGTATTGAAAGATATTCCCGAAATGACAAATTTCCCTGCTGATCCAGAAAGCGTGCGCGGGGCCAAAGAATGGTTATCCAAAGCCATGCCCAGCGGTATCGCGTACAAGGAAACCGTGCATCAAGTCAAAATCGTGAGCCAGTTGGATTTAAACCATCTGCGCACCCATTCCCCCAGCTACCGCCATCTGGAAAAAGCACTGCTGTCGTTATTGGGCATAGCTCCCGTTCAAAATCAGGAAATTAAGACATGAGCCAATCTGAGCGTTGCGAGTTGCAAATCACCGGCATGCGTTGTGCTGCGTGTTCGGCGCGACTGGAAAAATTATTGAATCAGCAGGAGGGCGTGCAGGCGGCGGTGAACATTGCCACCGAGAAGGCCAGCATTACTTTGAGCGGCGGGACGCTGGAAACGGTCATGGCGACGATTCAGAGCGCGGGGTTTGGGGCGCGCCCGGCGCGGGATTTTGCGTTGGAGCGGGCGGAGAAGGCGGCGACTTTGCGCCGTGAGCAGGGGCTGTTTGTCTTGTCGGCCTTGCTGGCTGCGCCGATGTTGCTGGAGATGCTGCTGATGGTGTTGGGCGTGCATTGGATGTTGCCGGTGTGGCTGCACGCGCTGCTGGCGACGCCGGTGCAGTTCTGGATTGGGGCGCGTTTTTATCGCGGGGCCTGGCACAGTCTGCGCACCGGCGGGGCGAATATGGACGTGCTGGTGGCGCTGGGCACCAGCAGCGCGTATTTTTTCAGTCTGGTGGTGTGGCTGGGCGGGCTGGCGTTGCCGGTGTATTTCGAGTCCAGCGCCACGCTGATTACCTTGGTGCTGCTGGGCAAGTTGCTGGAAAGCCGTGCCAAGGGCCGGGCGGCGGCGGCGCTGGAGGCGCTGATGAATCTGCAACCGCGCACGGCGCATGTGGAGCGCGATGGCGTGCTGGTGGAGTTGTCGGTGGATGACATGCGGGTGGGGAATGTGTTTCTGGTGCGCGCTGGCGAAAGCGTGCCGGTGGACGGCGTGGTGCTGGAGGGCGGCTCCAGCGTGGATGAGTCCATGTTGACCGGCGAGAGTCTGCCGCAGGTAAAAAAAATCGACGACAAGGTGTATGCCGCAACGATTAACCAGCACGGGCTGCTGAAATGCCGCGCCACGGCGGTCGGCACGCGCACGCAGTTGGCGGCGATTATCCGCCTGGTGGAGCAGGCGCAAGGCTCCAAGGCGGCGATTCAAAAGTTGGCGGATCAGATTTCGGCGGTGTTTGTGCCGGTGGTGGTGGGGATTGCCGTGCTGACGTTTGCCGCTTGGTATGCGCTGGGCGCGGGCTTTGTCGTCGCGCTAATCAACGCCGTGGCGGTGCTGGTGATTGCTTGCCCCTGTGCACTGGGCTTGGCCACGCCGACGGCGGTGGTGGTGGCGACCGGGCGCGCGGCGCAGGCCGGGATGCTGGTCAAGGATGCCGCCGCGCTGGAGCGGGCGCACAAGCTGCAAGTGCTGGTGCTGGACAAAACCGGGACGCTGACCGCCGGACGCCCGACGCTGACCGACGTGCTGCCGCTGGGCGTGCACAGCCGCGACTCGGTGCTGCAAAGCGCGGCGCGGCTGGCGAAAGGCTCGACCCATCCGTTGTCGCGGGCGCTGTGTGATCAGGCTGGGCCGGTGACAGCGGCGGCGACCAATCTGACCGAATTAAGCGGGCAGGGCTTGCAAGCCGATTTGGATGGCATTCCGTATTTGCTGGGTTCGCCGACTTTCGTGCAACAGGCCGGGGTCGAAGTGGATGCGGCGAAGGTGCTGCAACTGCAACAGCAGGGCAAGACGGTGATTGTGCTGGCGACCTCCGGCGGCGCACAGGGCTATTTCGCCTTTGCCGACCAGTTGCGCCCCAGCAGCCGCGCCGCCGTGGCCGAGTTGCGTGCCATGGGCTTGCGGGTGGTGATGTTGAGCGGTGATAACCAGGCCACCGCCGCCGCCATTGCCAAACAAGCGGGCATTGAAGAATTCCGCGCCGAAGTATTGCCGCAAGACAAGGCCGAGCGGGTGCGCGAATTGCAGCAAGGCGGCACGCTGGTCGGCATGGTCGGCGACGGCATCAACGATGCGCCCGCGCTGGCCGCCGCCGATGTCAGCTTCGCCATGAAGAGCGGCAGCGACGTGGCGCTGGAAGCGGCGGATTTGACCCTGATGCGCAACGACCTCGGCAGCGTGGTGGATGCCTTGGCCCTGTCACACGCCACCCTGCGCAAAATCCGCCAAAACCTGTTTTTCGCCTTTGTTTACAACATTCTGGGGATTCCATTGGCCGCCTTCGGCCTGCTCAACCCCATGATCGCCGGGGCCGCCATGGCACTGAGTTCGGTGACCGTGGTCAGCAATGCCTTGCTGCTGAAGCG
>DHYQ01000004.1 GCA_002414205.1 Gallionellaceae bacterium UBA5126
CTCGGCTTCGGCCAAGGCGTTGATGCTGGCGATCAGCGCTTCGTCACGGGCAGGTGGCGTCCAGTCCCAAGCATCCTTGCCCACGGCTTCAGCCATTTCGTTGATGGCGTCTATCACCACTTGCATTTGGGTGTGACCAAACACCACCGCGCCCAGCATCACGTCTTCCGGCAATTGCTGTGCTTCGGATTCCACCATCAGCACGGCGCGTTCGGTACCGGCGACCACCAGATCCATTTGCGAGGTTTTCAGTTGCTCGGCGGTCGGGTTCAACAGATATTCGCCATTGGCATAACCCACGCGAGCAGCGGCGATGGGGCCGTCAAACGGAATGCCGGAAATGGCCAGTGCGGCAGATGCGCCGATAATCGAAGGAATGTCGGCGTCGATTTCGCTGCTGGAGGACATCACGGTGGCGATGACCTGCACTTCGTTGTAGAAACCTTCCGGGAACAGCGGACGCAGCGGGCGGTCGATCAGGCGCGAAGTCAGAATTTCCTTCTCGCTGGGGCGACCTTCACGCTTGAAGAAGCTGCCGGGAATCTTGCCCGCAGCATAGGTCTTTTCCTGATAATCCACGGTCAGGGGGAAGAAATCCTGCCCGGCCTTGACGTTTTTGCAGCCCACGACCGTGACCAGCACCACGGTGTCATCCAGACTGACCAGCACCGCACCGGAAGCCTGACGAGCGATTTCACCAGTTTCCAGCGTCAGTTGGTGATTACCCAACGTAATCGTTTTTTTGTAATGACTCACGACTCACCTCATTGAATTTTGAGAATCCCGCAAACCCGTTGCGCGACTGGATTGCGCTGTTGCGCGGTGCGCACTGCCCAGCCTATCGGCGTGATAGGTCTTAGACACCTGCGCGCTGTGCTTGCCGCCAAGTGGCTGACAACGGTTTTGCAAGGTTCTTTTTTGCATGCCTAGCATGCTAAAAAACCCCTAAACCCTTTCCGGCACACCGACCGGGGCATTTAGAGGTTTCATGGCTGAAAAAATACGGGACGCTGACGCGCCCCGGATTTCAACACTTGATTACTTGCGGATTTCCAGACGCTGAATCAGGGTGCGATAAGCCGCATCATCCTTGCTCTTCAGATAGTCCAGCAATTTGCGGCGACGGCTGACCAGACGCAACAGGCCACGGCGGGAATGGTGATCCTTGGCGTGTTCCTTGAAGTGAGCGGTCAGGTAGTTGATGCGTGCGGTGATCAGGGCGACTTGAACTTCGGGGGATCCGGTGTCGCTTTGGGCACGTTGGAAATCGGAAACAATTTGCGCCTTTTGCGCAGCGTTAATGGTCATTGCGTATTCACTCCTAAAAAAGTTCTGCATTTTAACCTTGATATGGGATTTTTTTCAAGCCGCACGCGATGCATGTTCGGTTTGTCCGCAAACCCCTAGCGTCCCGACAACGCCTGCACCGGATCCAGCCGCGCCGCCCGGCGCGCTGGCCAGACACTGAACAACACCCCGGTACCCAACGAAGTCCCCAACGCCGCCAATATCGCCCACCAGGGCGCGGCCACCGGCAGGGACGGATACAGATGCCCGATCAGCCTCACCCCCAATTGCCCCAGCACCATTCCGGCCACGCTTCCCAACCCCGACAACACGACCGCTTCGGCAAAAAACAAATTACGGATTTGCCAGCCCGGTGCGCCCAACGCCTTCAGCAAACCGATTTCCTTCACCCGCTGTGACACCGCGATGAGCATCACATTCATGATCAGCACCCCGGCCACTGCCAGACTAATCGCCGCAATCCCGCCCACCGCCAGGGTCAGCGCATGCAAAATGCGATCAAAGGTGGCTAACACCGCATCCTGGGTAATCACCGTCACATCGCGTTCGTTGTTGTGGCGCACATACAGGATGTTTTCCACTTCCTGCTTGGCGGGCAACACCGCCTCGCGGCTCTTGGCCTCCACCAGCACGCGGAACAAGCCGCTGGTATTGAACAACTGGTGTGCCGCCGCCACCGGCACGATGGCCACTTCGTCGGTGTTGAAGCCCATGGATTCACCCTGGCTGGCCAACACGCCCAGCACACGGAAGCGCCGGTCACCCAGGCGCACCGTCATACCCACCGCCTGCTCCGGCCCGAACAACGCTTGCTTCAGTTTCGCCCCCAGCACAATCACTGACTCACTGTTGTGCAAACTGCCCGCCGGTAAAAACTGCCCCTGCCCCAGTGCCATATGCCGCACGGTCAGCAAATCCGCACTGGAGCCCAACACAATCACCTCGCGGTTGCGCGCGCCATGCGAAATCTGCGTCGAACCGACCGTCAACGGGGCAATACGCCGCACATGCCGACTACGCAACAACGCTCCGGCATCCTCCAGACTCAACTCACGCGGAATCTGCCCCAGCAACATGCCCGGCCCCACACCCGCCGTTTCGGTGCGTCCGGGAAACACGATGACCAGATTGGTGCCCAGCGACGAAAATTGATTGATGACATAACGCCGCGCCCCATCACCCAACCCGGTTAGAATCACCACCGCCGCTACGCCGATCGACATCGCCAGCATCATCAGCAGCGTGCGCGTCCGGCTACCGCGCAGGCTCCCTAGCGCGAATTGCAACACATCCCAGCCTTTCATCTCACCCCCGCTCGAACATTCGGCTCACCGTCACGCCCGTCCGTGCCAGTGCCTCGCCACTCGCCAGATAGTCGTGATAACCTAACTGTGGTTATACCAGATATAAGGAGCGCCATCGTGCCCACATTCTCCCCCAATTCGCCCCCCCACCATCGTAGCCGTCACTTAATTGATGGCAAATATGGCATCTGCGACCTGGTGGACATGGCACGTTTGCAACGCCTGCTGGAGCGCTTCAGTCAAACTGTCGGCCTCTCCATCGGGCTGGCCGATTATCCAGGGCTGAAGATTTTGCTGGCCATCAACATGCACCCGATCTGCACGCGCTTTCATCGCAATCACCCGGCTTCCGCGCAAAAGTGCCAAAACAGCAACCGTCGCCTGTTTCAGAAACTACACAAAACGACAGAAACGGTGGTGGAGACCTGTGACAATGGGCTGGTAGATTGCGCCGTCCCCATCATTATCGCGGGCAAGCATATTGCCAGCCTGGTCACCGGCCAGATGCTGCTGCAACCCGCCGACAACGCACGTTTCCGCGCTCAGGCACAAGCGTTCGGCTATGACGAAAGCGCTTATCTGCACGCCTTGGGCGACGTCCGCATCGTCACCGAAGCGCAATTGCGCGACGCCACCGCATTTCTGGGCGATATGGCGCAATTGATTTCGGAACTCGGTTATTCTCAACTGAAACTACAACGCGAAATCAGCGAGCGGCAGCAAACCGAAGCCGCCTTACATCAGACACAAGCCGAGATGGCACACTGGTTGGCACAAGCCAACCAAATGCGCCAAAACACGCTGACCATGCTGGAAGAACAACGCCTGGCCGAACAACAAATTCGCCAATTGTTGAATGAAGCGGTCGAGCGGGAATTTTTTCTGCAACAAAGCCAAAAAGTGGGCCAAATTGGCGGCTGGCGCGCCAACCCGAACGACAACACGGTGATGTGGACTGAAGGGGTGTATGACATTGTCGAAATGCCGCTGGATTACCAGCCGGATATGACCAGCGGGCTGGCGTGCTATGTGCCCGAATCACGTCAGCAGGTCGTGGAAAACCTGCACCGTGCTATGGCGGAACACCAGGCATTCAATATTCAGGTTGAGGTTCTGGGCGCACGCACCGGCAATCGCAAATGGGTCGAGTTGCGCGGCGTTCCGCACTGCGATGCCGCAGGCCAAGTGGACTACATGCTGGGCACCATTCAGGATATCAGCGAACGCAAGCGCAGCATGCATGCCCTGGCACGCCGTGCCGAAGAGCAAGCCATCCTGTTGACCGTCGGGCGGGAATTGTCTGCAACACTGGAAATGCACCACCTGCTACAACGCATCGTCGCAAACAGCTTAAAACTGACTGGGCTTGACACTGCCGCCATTTACTTTTGCCACGACGATCAATTACACCTCCAGGCCAGCATTCCGGCCACACCTGCTGATTTTCCACCGGCCTTGTGCCACGCGGGGTTGTCGCAACATCCGATCATTCAACAGGTGATCCAGTCCGGCCAGATCCATTTCATCGCCGATCTGCAAACCGAAACCCTGACCCCTGAAGAGCAACAGGTCTGCCAGGCCCGTGATTTACGCACCGCCCTGTATTTACCCCTACTGGTACGCGATGCAGTTGCCGGTGTACTGATCGTTGCCAGCACCGGTCGTACCCAACCCCTCACCACTGCCAGTCGTGAAACCTATACCACCTACGCCCACATGGCCGCGCTGGCCATTGCCAATGCCCAGTTATACGATGCCAGTCGCCAGGAAAGCTTCGCCCGTGAACAACAATATGCCTTTACCCACGCCGTGCTGCAAAACGCGCCGATGGGGATTCACATGTATCGGCTCGAACCCAATGACGAACTGATATTTATCGGAGCCAATCCAGCCGCAGAGCGCATTTTGCAAATAGACCATCAACAATTTATGGGCAAAAGCATCGAAGCAGCCTTCCCGCCCTTGGCAACGACCGAGATCCCCCGCCGCTATCGTGATATTGCCCAACGCGGCGGTATCTGGCGCAACGATCAAATTGACTATGATGACGGCAATATTCACGGTGCGTATCAAATCAAGGCATTTCAGACCTTGCCGGGCAGAATGGCCGTGTTTTTTGAAGACGTCACGCTCATGAAGCGCCATGAATTGGCCCTGCAACGCAGCGAAGAACGCCTGCGTTTTGCACTCAAGGCTGCCCGACAAAGCTGGTTTGACGCCGATATTCAACATGGCAATATCGAATTCGGCCCAGACTATCCCGTCATGCTGGGACAAGGCAGTGCAGCCCGTCGCAGTCGGATGGAAGACTGGCTGTCCCAGGTGCACCCGGAAGACTTGGGCAATGTACAACACATGCTGCAAGATATATTGCAAACCGGCGGGCCGGCCAACAGCGAATATCGGCAAAAAACCGCAGCCGGACACTGGCTGTGGCTACGTAGCTCCGGCGAGGTCACCGAACGTGCGGCTGACGGTCAACCGCTGCGCATGACCGGGATACACATGGACATCAGTCAGCGCAAGCAGATGGAGCTGGAGCTCTCACGACATAAAAATGAACTGGAGCAGTTGGTCTTGGCGCGCACCCAAGCGTTGAACGCCAGTCACCAGCAACTCCAGCAAACCGAATTTGCCATGGAAAAAGTCGGTATCGGCATTGCTTGGAGCAACAGCACCACCGGGCAATTTGCACATGTCAACGATGAAGTCTGCCGACAGTTGGGCTACCGAGCGGAGGAGCTGTTGCAACGCACGGTAGCGGACATCAACCCGCATTTCAATCTGGCCGACTATGCGGCCGCCCTCCAAGCAATACGCGCTGCCGGTGGCAACATGCGCTTTACCACAGAACACCAGCGCAAGGATGGGAGCCGTTTTCCGGTTGAGGTCAGCACCTATCTGTACAGCACCCCAGAACAAGACTGGCTGATCGCCTTTCATCAAGACATCAGCCATGCCAAAGCGGCCGAAAACGCCCTGATTGAAGCCAAACAAGCCGCAGAAGCCGCCAACATCGCCAAAAGCGCCTTCTTGGCCAACATGAGCCATGAAATTCGCACGCCGATGAACGCCATACTCGGCATGGCCTATTTGCTACGCCAAACCGATGACCTCAACCCGACCCAATTGGGGCGACTGGAACGTCTGGAATTTGCGGGCAAGCACTTGCTATCCCTGCTCAACGACGTTCTGGATCTATCCAAAATCGAGGCGGGCAAAATCCGCCTGGATATCCAACCCTTTAGCCCAGAAAGTCTGCTGGACAATGCCAACAGCATGATGTGCAACCAGGCGGAAATGAAAGGCCTGCGCTTCGAGGTAGCGCACGGCCCATTGCCGGAACGGCTGTGCGGCGATCAGATGCGCATCATGCAATGCCTGATCAACCTGTTGGGCAACGCCATCAAATTTACCGCACAGGGCGAAGTCTCCCTGCGACTGTTTCAGCAAACGGCCAATGCCACCGAGACCAGACTGCGGTTTGAGGTAGATGACAGCGGTATCGGCATCAGCACGGAACAATTGACTCGCCTGTTCCGCCCATTCGAGCAGGCAGACACCTCTACCACACGTCATTACGGCGGCACCGGCTTGGGATTGGTCTTGACCAAACACCTGGTGGAATTGATGGGGGGTACCTTGGGTGTACACAGTCAACCGGGCCAAGGGAGCCATTTCTGGTTTGAACTGCCCTTTAGTGCTTGCGCCGTGGAGCCACCACCTGCGCTCAGCGCCACCTCCGGCAGCACGCCCAGCACGACCAACCTCCCCGTGTTGATTGCCGACGATGATCCCACCAACCAGGAAATTCTGCGCACCATGCTGCAAAATCTCGGCTATCAGGTTCAGATTGCCCAAAATGGTGCCGAAGCCATCGCGCGCGTCACACAACAGGATTACGCGCTGATTCTGATGGATGTACAAATGCCGGTGCTGGATGGCCTGCGCACTAGCCAGCAATTGCGTGCGCAGGGCAACACCACTCCCATCATCGCCTGTACGGCCAATGTTTTTAGCGATGAGCGCGCGGCTTGCCTGGCCGCCGGCATGCGGGACATCATCACCAAGCCCATCCAGATCGAAGCGCTGTCTGCCACACTGCAAAAATATCTCCACACACCGCCGGGCAAAACAGACGAGAAAGCCGCTGCGCCGGATGCTATCATCGGCCCGCCAGCAGATGCCGACCTTCCCACAGCACTGAACCTGCTACAGGCCTTGCAGCCGCTACTGCGCAGTGGCGACTTTATGGCAACCGTGCTATTGGAAAGCAATTTACCGCTGCTACACGCCAGCTTGGACACCCGCCTCGTGGCACAATTAAGTAAACAAATTGAACGTTTTGATTCAGAAGCAGCGCTGCTGACCGTCGCAGAACTGCGACGCACCCACACACCCGACCACCATGACTAAACCGGCAATCCTCCCAGCTCCCAGTCCCGCCAATGCCGTCGTTCTGGTCGTGGATGACGTCCCGGAAAATTTACGTATCGTCGGCGAACTCCTCGCCAGCCAATACCACATCCGCACCGCCAACTCCGGGCCACGCGCCTTGGAACTAGCCGCACTGTCCCCACAACCGGATCTCATTTTGCTGGATGTCATGATGCCCAACATGAATGGGCATCAAGTGCTGGAATCGCTGCGTACCAATCCTGCCACCTGCCATATTCCGGTCATTTTTCTCACGGCCATGCACGACAAGGAAAGCGAGCAACTGGGGTTTCAAAACGGGGCCGTAGATTACATCGCCAAGCCCTTCACCCCCGCCATTATGTTGGCACGAGTGCAAACCCACATCGCCCTGAAACAAACCCGTGACCAGTTGAACCGGCAAAATGCCTGGCTAGAAGCCGAAGTCGCTCGCCGCACCGAAGAGGTCATGATTATTCAGGATGTCGGCATTGAGGCACTGGCCGATCTGGCCGAAACCCGTGACCCGGAAACCGGCAACCATATCCGACGCACCCGTGAGTATGTGCGCCTGTTGGCACAACTACTGCAACCCCTGCCCAAATATCGCGCACAAATCAGCGACCACTACATCACCATGGTGGCCAAATCTGCGCCGCTGCATGACATCGGCAAGGTCGGCATCCCCGACTCCATCCTGCTCAAACCGGGGAAATTGTCGCCAGACGAATGGAAAGTGATGCAGACCCACGCCAAACTAGGCGCCGAAGCCATGGAAAAAGCCATTCGTGTCAGCGGCAGGCCGGTGGAATTTCTCCAACTGGCCTGTGAAATCGCCCATTGGCACCATGAAAAATGGGACGGCAGCGGCTATCCCGACGGTCTGGTGGGTGAGGCGATTCCACTTTCCGCCCGCTTGATGGCCTTGGCCGATGTGTTTGATGCCCTGATTTCCGTCCGGGTTTACAAACCCCCCATGCCCGCCGAACGCGCACGCCGCATCATCGCCACTGGGCGCGGCAAACACTTTGACCCGGATGCAGCGGATGCCTTCCTCGACAACTATGCCGATTTTCTATCCATCGCCGCACGCTATCAGGACAGTTTCGACGATGCGCCCAATCTGGGTGAACACGACATTCCCCCTGAGCTCTACTACGCCAATCTCCCGCGCCCGTGACCGGAGCCCCCTAACCGATCGCGCGCGCCGCACCACCGACCTTGCACAGACGCACCGAACGCCACCGACACGCTCAGTTGGACTTGGCCGCCTGATGCCGCTGCACCACCCCTTCAATGAAATTGCGCAAAAAACCTTCCGTCTGCGCGCTGTGAAAACGGTCAATTTCCACTCCGTGGCTATACGCCACTACGGTCGGGAAGCCCCGCGCCTTATGCCGCCCGGCGATGCGCATATTCTCATCCGCATCCACCATCCCCAGATAAAACTGCCCGTGATACGCCGTCACCATCTTGTGCAACAACGGCGCCAACACCCGGCAAGGCCCGCACCACTCCGCGCTGATGTCCACCAACACCGGCAACTGGTGCGACTTTTCCACCACCAAGACATCAAAACTATCCTCTTCCACGTTGTAGCTGTAATCACTCATTTTTCATTCCCAAAAAATAAGCCCGGCAAGCCGAGCAGACAAAAACTCGCGGCGGATGGTAACCAACTTCCGGCGGAGTGTCGATGCGCCGGATGGGGGATGGGCTGCGCACCGCCTCCCCCAACAGTCGCCACGTCCACAGCCAAAATCCGCTAAACTGCGCCCTCACGCTATTGACCTCGCCGACATCATGGAAAAAATCAAAATTTTGCTGCTGGCTGCCAATCCTTGGGATACCGACCGTATCAGCCCGGAGGAGGAATATCGGAAAATCGAACGCATGCTGCAGGAGTCTGGGCAACAGGCAAAATTTGAACTGAAATACACGCCCGCTGCCAACAGTGACGATTTGCAGCATCAATTACTGTCCTTCAAACCGCACATCGTGCATTTCAGCGGACATGGCGAAAACGATGGTTTGCGTTTCCAAGCGGCTGACGGTAAAACTCAGTTTGTGAGTGCGCAAGCACTGGCAGAATTATTTGCCCTATGTACCAAAAACATTCGTTGCGTGCTGCTCAATGCCTGTCACAGTGCACCCTTAGCCGAAGCGATTGTCCTACATATTCCTCATGTAATCGGCATGAATCAAGCCATCGGTGACGAAGCTGCGGTAGCTTTTGCGGGTGGTTTTTACCGCGCCTTGTTCAATGCTGAGCCGATAGAGTCTGCTTTTAAATTTGGGGTTAATGCCCTCAGCTTGGCAAACATGCCAGGTGCAGATATTCCCGAACTGAAATCTCGAATTACTCAATATCCAACCGGCCTCCCCTTTTTAACCCACCTCCCCGCCGACATCGTGTTGCACGCTACCCCGGCGCAACGGGCTTGGGCACAAAACTTTGCCAACGAATTGCGTAAGCACCTCAGCCAGCAACTCGGTCAAAGCTGTGCCATTGCGCTGGCAACCGAGCAAGCAATCGCAGCAGGAGCACATTTGCTGTTGGTCAACGACGAGGAGGCGCAATTTCCGCCCCTGCCCAACGATGCCAAACGCTGGCTGATTACCCGCAGCAGCCACATTCCCCCGGCACTGGCAGGCATTTCACACTACACCTTTCATCAAGCCAGCGTCACCGACTACCAGCACGCTGCCACCTTTCAGGAATTGGCACGAGTGCTGGCGAAACATTTGCAGTCCTTGCAACGTAGCGAACAAACCCGCAAGGCAGAAAAACCCCTTGGCGAACCGCTGGTGTTTGTTCACACCGAGCCTGATGAAACACAATCGTTTTACGCCAAAGGACTCAAATCTCATTTCAAATCGCGCGGTTTAGCCTTTGCCACGGCCAACCTCAAGGACTACCGCGAAGACGTGCGCAGCTATCAGAAAAATTGCCAAGCCGTGCTGATCGTGTATGGCGGCAATGACCGATGGGCCAAAGACCGCTTGCTGGAATATGTCAACCTGCAAAAAAAGCGCAAGGAACCGCTCAAGGTGGTGGCGATTCACGCTGATGGCAGCCACAACTTAGACGATTTGGAAGATCTGAACATTTACGACATACCCTTGTACCCCTGCCCGCCCAAGCCACTGGATGAGATGGTGCAACGTTTTGTGGAGGGATTGAAATGATTGTCCATCCCTACGTCGGCCTGCGCGCCTTTAACCGCGAGGAAAGTGCGATTTTCTTTGGGCGCGAAGAGCATACCGATGCGCTGCTGGATGCCTTGACCCGGCAACAATTTTTGGCGGTGGTGGGGCTATCCGGCTCCGGCAAATCCTCGCTGGTGAAATGCGGGCTGATTCCCGCACTGGAAGCGGGCTACCTCAGCGGCGCGGGCACGCACTGGCACATTGCCGACTTTCGTCCCGGCAGCGACCCGTTTAAAAATCTGGCCGATGCGCTGCACGAACAAGCCGACCTCCCCGCCGGACTGGAAAATACGCTGCTCAACAGCGGCGCATTCAGCCTACACGAACATCTTGCCGAGCACCCCTTGCCTAAATCCTGCAAGCTGCTACTGATTTGCGACCAGTTTGAAGAACTGTTCCGCTACAGCGAACAAAAAACACTATCCAGCAATCAACAAACCCAAGCCGCAGCCTTCGTCGCCCTGCTGTTAGCCAGCAGCCGTGCCCATACCCTAGCCGATGGGCGCATCAGCAATGGCATCTACCTCGTGCTGACCATGCGCTCCGACTTCCTCGGCGAATGCGCGCAATTTGTCGGACTGGCCGAAGCCATCAATCAGGGACTATACCTCACCCCGCGCCTGAACCGAGAACAACTTCGCCTTGCCATCGAAGAACCCGCCCTGATTGCCGGGGGCGAAGCCGAGCCGGCGCTGGTGGTACAACTGCTGGAGGATGTTGGAAATAATCCAGATCAACTGCCATTGTTACAACATGTGCTCATGCGACTTTGGGACGAAGACAAGGAATGCAAGCATTTAACCCTTGAGCATTATCGAAACTTGGGAGGGTTGTCCGAAGCATTAAATAGCCATGCGGAGCAAGCGCTGTCAGAGTTAACGCCTGATGGGCAAAAACTCGCAGAAACCATCTTTCGCGCACTTACCGAACGCGAGGGAGATGACAAGGACACTCGTCGCCCAGTTGCCGTATCAGAACTGCTAGATAGCAGCCAAACGGATCTGAATACCCTTAATCATGTGACCGCCCCTTTCCGTCGAAGTGGACGGAATTTCTTAATGCCACCATCCAATGTTCAACTCACACCAAACACGGTACTGGATATCAGTCATGAAAGCCTGATTCGGCAATGGGTAAGGCTCAATGAGTGGGGCAAGCTCGAAGCAGCATCTGCTGCCATGTATTTACGATTACTAGATTCAGCCGAGAATCATCGGGAATACTGGCGCGGCACAGATCTAGAACTTGCTCAAACATGGCGTCAGAATCAACGGCCCAATGAAAATTGGGCGAGACGCTATGCCCTGCCATCCTCTCGATTCGCGAGCGTTAAACAATTCATTGATAGTAGCCGACAAAAAGAAGATGAAGAGAAGGCGCGGACTGCTCGTCAAGAGCTACAACGAAAGCAATTCTTTGGAGCCCTAATCGCATTAGGGTTTGCAATCGCCTTTGCTAGTTGGGGGATTCTAGAGCGCAATAGAGCCCAAATAGAGCGCAACCGCGCCCAAACGGAACGCAATCGCGCTCAAATAGAAAGCGAAAAATCAAAGATTGCCGCTCAGCGTGCTTTACAAGCAGAAATCGAAGCCAAAAAGCAAACATTACTAGCCAATAGTGCTAGAGAAAAAACGCGGCAAGCCCAAGTTGAATTGACTGCATTAACGCTGCGTAACTTAATAGAAAACAAAAGCCCAATTACCCCATACCTGAAAGAAGTCTATAACCGAAACCAACAAGACGGCCTGTTAGCATGGCTAACGAGCGAAATATCTGCTTGGCAAGGTGAGAAAAAACAAATCTGGACAGCCCGATTAGCCAAGATGACGTCTGAGCAAATCATGGATCTGGTTCAGATAATAGTTCAAAAACGACTCGAACGACTTGATGTGTTGGCACAAGAAATATCACGCCCATCATTGCCACTAGCACTTCCTAACATTCCTGAGATGAAGTCCATTCCAGCCGGCACTTTCGTGATGGGATGTCAGTCTGGAAAAAGTGCCACTTGTGATGCTCGTGAACTGCCCGCCCATACAGTCAATCTACGTGCATTTGAAATAGGGAAATACGAAGTCACGCAGTCACAGTGGGTGTCCATAATGGGCAGCAATCCAAGCAAGAATAAAGATTGTCCCAATGGCCTCTGCCCCGTTGAGCGCGTCAGTTGGAATGACATCCAGATATTCATTCAAAAAATAAATGCCAAAACAGGGCTCAACTACCGCCTGCCAAGTGAAGCTGAGTGGGAATACGCCTGCAAAGCTGGTCAAGATACCGTTTATTGCGGTGGTAATTCGCCTTATTCCGTCGCTTGGTATAAAGAAAATTCAGATTGGAAAACACATAGAGTCGGAAGTAAATTGCCCAATGCTTGGGGGCTGTATGACATGAGCGGGAATGTTTATGAATGTGTACAGGACAATCCGAACGACTCATATTCCGACGCCCCATCAGATGGCAGTGCGTATAAACACAGCCAATCTAGCTGGCGAGTAATACGGGGAGGCTCGTACAACGATTACGCACACCAGCTCCGAACAACAGACCGCAAATATGGAACTGAAAATTCAAGGCGTTACGAATTTCTTGGTTTTAGACTTGCCAGGAGCCTGCCTTAGTCAAGTTGGGCAAATCCAGCAGGGCGCGCAACTTTGTTGCGCACGCTGAAAACCCATTAAATTTCAATAATCTGTGAAATCCATGGTGCGCACGGCGCACCCTACCCCGTACTCCGCTACGCTGCCTACGGGCTACGGGTTTTTCCAGGTGATGGCGACTTTGAAATTGGCTTCGCTTTCGATGGAGGTGAACACCACGTTCGCGCCGCCTTTGAAGGTGATGCCGAATTCCAGTTTGATTTCGGCGGGGGTGTTGATGTCTTTGAGCGAGGTCAGCAGGGTGTTGGTGACGGGTTTCAGGCTGGCTAAGGCTTGGTCGAAGCGGCGCACGGCGGCATCCTCTCCTCCGCGCAGCGCGCCGCGTGTGGCGGTCTGGTTTGCTTCCACTTCCATAAACACCAATTCGCCGCCTTCAAGCTGCATTTCCACAAGTTTTTTCATATTGTCTCCTAGGGTAGGTCAAGGTGGTGCATTCTAGCGGCAAGCACCGGCCAAATGTGACGCTGCCGCAAAAACAAAGTCGGGGTATATAATCCGCCGTCCGCAAATTGCCTATACAGATCATGCAACACCGCCACTTGAACCACCAGAATTTCACCCTCGCCGCGATTGACGACGTGATTGGACGCGGGCAACGGCAAGACTGGTCAGCATTGCGCCGCGCCGTGACTGATGATCGCCAGTTGCTGGAAAAAATCCTGCGTGTATGCCGCGCCCACATTCAAGACCCTTACGCCCAGCGCTACTACCTTTGGAATCTGTATGCCAAACAACAACTGGCCTGACTGGGAGCGCGTGCTATCGTCTGCCGCTGAACAGCCGTGCAAACTGCCTGTGCGGCATACGCTTTATTAATTTTTGCGCAGACAGAATAAGGCAGGCGGGTTGCTGCGCGAACCCGCCCTACTCCCGACCATAAAAAACGCCCCACTGTTACCAGCGGGGCGTTTTTCTTCAGGCTACGAGCCAGAATCAGGCGTTGGCAACCAACTCCCGCAGCACGTAGGGCAGGATGCCGCCGTGGCGGTAGTAATCGACTTCGATCGGGGTGTCGATACGCAGCAGCAGGTCGATTTGCTGGCGGCTGCCGTCGGCGCGGCGGATGGTCAGCGTCACGTTTTGTTGTGGCTTGAGGTTTTCGTCGATGCCGCTGATGTCGAAGGTTTCGTCGCCGGTCAGGCCCAGGCTGGCGGCGGAGGTGTCACCGATGAATTGCAGCGGCAACACGCCCATGCCGACCAGGTTGCTGCGGTGGATGCGCTCGTAGGAGCGGGCCACCACGGCTTT
>DHYQ01000037.1:0-19823 GCA_002414205.1 Gallionellaceae bacterium UBA5126
ACAAGCTCACCACGAACGGAGAAATAAATCAGCGCTTCCCTAACCTTGGCGGGTTGCTGCGCGAACCCGCCCTACTTGGCGAGCCAATTCCCCCGCAACAACACCCACACTGCGCCGTTGCCACCTTCAGCCAGCGGCGCATCACAGTAGGCCAGCACCGCCGGGTGCTGCATCAGCCAATGTCGGGTCAGGCGTTTCAGCACCGGGTCGCCGTTGGGGCTGTTCATGCCTTTGCTGTGAATGACCAGCACGCAGCGCCAGCCTTGGTGGCAGGCGTCGTGCAGGAATTGTTGCAAGCGGCGGCGGGCGGCATCGCTGAGGTAGCCGTGCAAATCCAGTCGCCCTTGTGGGGTCAAACTGCGCCGTGCCTTGCGCAAGGTCAGGCGGGCACAGCCGTTGGCGAGATATTCATCGGGCGCATCGCCGCTGCAAAAATCCGACAGGGTGTCGGGTAGGGCCGGGGAGGATGAAGGCGGTTGGTTGAAGTATTTGACCGGCGGCGTCAGCGACACCCGGTTATCCGCCGCCAACGGCGTTACCTTGCCGATGGCGGCGTGAAACAGATCGCGGTCGGTTGGCTCAGTCACGGGATTTTAGGGAAGTGCTGAATGACAAATAACTTTGATTTGGCACCGTTCAACCAGACATCCGTTCGCATTGAGCTTGTCGAAATGTGAACGGATGCTTGTGCTTCGACAGGCTCAGCACGAACGGTCATTGCCGGATCAATCGTGATTGTTTAGCGCTGGGAGGCGAGATATTTGTCGGCATCCAGTGCTGCCATGCAGCCCGTTGCCGCGCTGGTGCAAGCCTGGCGGTAGATTTGATCCTGCACGTCACCCGCTGCAAATACGCCGTCGATGCTGGTGGCGGTGGCATTGCCGCTGCGCCCGCCGCGTGTGACGAGATAGCCGTTGTCCATTTCCAGTTGGCCGGTAAACAAGTCGGTATTGGGCTTGTGGCCGATGGCGATAAACACGCCCAGCACGCTGATGTCTTTCGTGCTGCCGTCCTTGACGCTCTTCACGCGCACGCCGGTGACGCCGGAATCATCGCCCAGCACTTCGTCCAGCACGCTGTCCAGTTGCAGGGTGATCTTGCCTTCTGCCACTTTTTCCATCAGATGATCAATCATGATGCGCTCGGCGCGGAAGGTATCGCGGCGGTGAATCAGTGTGACGTGGCGGGCGATGTTGGCCAGATACAGCGCTTCTTCCACGGCGGTATTGCCGCCGCCCACCACCGCCACGTCCTGATTGCGGTAGAAGAAACCGTCACAGGTGGCGCAGCCGGACACGCCGCGTCCCATAAAGGCTTCTTCGGACGGCAGGCCCAAATACTGCGCCGACGCGCCGGTGCAGATAATCAGCGCATCGCAGGTATAAGTGCCCGCATCGCCAATCAGGGTGAACGGCTTGTGCTGCAACTGCGCGGTGTGGATGTGGTCGTGAATCATGGCGGTGTTGAAACGCTCGGCATGCTTCTGGAAACGCTCCATCAGCTCCGGCCCCTGCACCCCGTCCGCATCCGCAGGCCAGTTGTCCACCTCGGTGGTGGTCATCAATTGCCCGCCCTGCGCCAGGCCGGTAATCAGCGCCGGTTTCAGATTGGCGCGGGCGGCATAAACGGCGGCGGTATAACCGGCAGGGCCGGAGCCCAGAATAATCAGGGAGTGGTGTTGTGCAGCAGTCGTCATGATGAAATTCCCGGTATGAAAAAAATTTTGCGGATTGTCTAGGAGTTGACGGCGTTTGTCGAGAATCTTGCGTCGCCGAATGCGAATTTCACGCGACGTATGTCAAGAAAAATCGAGCCGATCGGATCGGTAGCCCGCCATGCCGCCCAGCGGAATACGCGGAAGGTAAATGGTGCCCTCCAAGCCCCGTATTTCGCTGCGCTGCCTACGGGTTACTTGCCGTCCCCAAAAAATCGCTGCGCTTCTGCGGCCATTCGCGCCAGTTGTCCAAACTCCACACTCAACCCGGCCCGTACCATCCATTGTTCTGCCGAGCCGGGATTGCCGCGCAGGGTAACGTCCAAGGTCACGTCACCCAATACCGAACATTTCGCCGACAAAGCGCATTCGGATTCCAGCGCTTCCCATGTCTGCGCCGTGGCCCAAGGGCGTTGCATCTTGCCGAGTGTCTGAAAAAACTGATTCAGCTCCCCCTTGCCCATCCCCGCCCACACGGCGGTTTCGGCAGAGATGCCCGTCCCGGTTAGTCGCACACGCCAAGATTCGCCATCCCCCGAAAAAGTTAAGGCCCGATCCGACGAAACGGAATGAATTGCAAAGGAGTCTGTTTTCATACCATTATTCAATACAGTAGGTGAAATGGGTGCCCTGTCAGCGCATGCCGTCGGGCTTATTTTTTACCGCGCTTTAACCATGGTGTTAAAAATTTGAACAGTTGGCGTGACCAAGATGGCACGGGTGCGGGCGCGCTGTGCTGTGTTTGCAACCACGCCAACACCAGCGGGGCGTCTTGCCAGGCGGCATCATACTCGCCGCGTTTGCCGCACAGCCGTTTGCTGGATTCGGGCAACGCCGCCCAGACATGCGGCGGCAGATGTGGGTCGCCTTTCAATTCGCGGTATTCATCGCCTGCCAGTCGTTCATCCAAAAACAGCCAGAACACAAACAGCGGTTGCGCATCGCCGCCGTGCACAAAATCCATCCAGCCGTCATACAGCACCTCGCCCGCCGCATTGCAAACCCGCAGCCCGGAACAGGCTTCTAAAAAACCGCCCAAATGATCCGTGCAATGCCCCTCGCCGATCGTGTCCGACCAATCCACCCACAAACCGTCCGGCGCGATGCCGTAATGCGTCAAATCCAGCAACAACTGCCGCTCCACCTCCGCCCGCAGGCGATTTCCCATGCTAAATGCCACAGCTCCTCCCCGCTACTGCCGGGCTGGCAAGCTGCTCGGCAATGCCGTCAACATCACCAAACCACCAAGTTTCACCCGCCTCCAGCGGCTCATCCTCATCCCAGCGCGTCAGCGTCAAAATGCCGATTTCGCCAAAACCTGCCGGAACCGACAATTGCCATTCACGCTGCAAACTGCGCCCGGCAGGCAAGACCGACCAATGCTGGCAACTGCCCTTGCGATTAAAAAAATGTTCAAAATAGCCGCCATACATCACCGACAAATCCGAGCTGGTCAAGAAAGGTAAGGTGATTCCGCACAGCACCCGCGCCTGATGCTCCGGCCCGATGGCCGCCCGCATTTTGGCGGCGGCCTGCAAAAACATCTCCACGGCAGCACGGCGCACCGCTTGCGGCGTGCGTCGCCCATCAATCGCCGGTGACAACGCCAAACGCTGATGCCAATAATCACGCGGACAATCCGCAGCCAAAGGCGGATGCGCCGCCGCCTGGGTCATCTGGCGTTCCCAGTAGCGCAACATCCGCCGCGCTTCGCGGTATTTGCGCGCAATCGGGCGCGAGGGGAGGATGGGGGTGATGTTCATGGATGTGGGTGTGTGGAGTTGGTGAGATGGATTCAAAAAAGTAGGGTGCGCCATGCGCACCTAAATTTCACATCACATTGAATTGAAATGATTTTCAGCGTGCGCAACAAAGTTGCGCACCCTACCAGGCTACGGGAGGGTTCTGGCAAGACGGAAACCCATGTCGTAGTTCCGCCCCGCAGGGTCGCTGTAGTTGCGATAGGCGGCGCGATTGTGCTGATGATCGCCGTCCCACGGACCGCCGCGCAGCACGCGGTATTTGCCCCCATCTTTCCATGCACTACCGTCGGTCGGTGCGCCGTTATAGTTATCGTGATACCAGTCTTGCATCCATTCCTCCACATTGCCGCTCATGTCGTACAAACCAAAAGCATTGGCGCGTTTGGTGGCGACGGGATGGGTTTTGCTTTCGCTGTTGATGTCAAACCATGCCACGCCCACCGGGCTGTTGCCGCCGCAATAGGTGTCGCTGTTGTTCCCCGCCAAACAGGCGTATTCCCATTCGGCTTCGCTGGGCAAACGGTAGGTTTTGCCGGTTTGGGCGTTGAGCTCGGCGATAAATAGTTGAATATCTTCCCAACTGACTTGTTCAACGGGGCAATTGTCGCCGCAGGTGTTGAATTCGCTGGGATTGTTGCCCATCACCGCTTTCCACAAGCCTTGGGTCACTTCGGTTTTGCCCATTTCAAAGGCCGGGACATCCACCCGATGGCGTGGTTGTTCGTAATTATTGCATTGAGCCCCACCTTCGCAGCCCATGTAAAAAATTCCTGCCGGAATTTTGACCATTTCCGGGTTGAGACCGTGGCTGCTGGCCTGGGCCGTAGGCGTGGCTGCGGGCTTTTTCTTCCCTCCCGCCAGTGCCGGTTGCGTCAAACACAGTGCCAGCAACAGCGCGGTGCATAGTGATAAGGCGATATTTTTCATGGTGAATTCCTGTTGAGTTGAATGGGTTTGCAGCGTGCGCTTGGCGCACGCTAGATGGTTGGGTTTAGTAGTAAGGTTGAGGTGGATCAGGCAGCGCCTGCACAGTTGCTGCCTGTTTGCGTTCAGAAACTGATGAATGTTCTTTCACACCATCCAGCCTACGACGCATAGTGCCGAAGATTCCCCAAGCGGGATTCAGTTTCCACTCCTGATGCGCTTTGTCCGAGGGGTCTGGATGGGGGGCGTAGTCTGCTTTGGGGGAGAATAGAACCCCGATTCGTGCCAAATGCTCAGTCATCCATTGCAACGTAATGTCAGACAGGCCGTGTTCGGCATAGCCGCCACCGATGTCCGCATGGCAACCGGGGAAAACCAGTTGCTCAATGCCGCCACGGATATTCCACAAGGTGGGACTAAAACCCGCCCGTTGCTCATCACGTGAAACGGCATGAAAGCCATGCGTAACATTGTGGTTCAACTCCGTGTCGGTAAAATTGAACACGTCAATACACTCTCCACGGGCGTTGTGTACCGGAATCCCCAATGCGCCAACCGTATCCCAGACAGCCACCGCCTGCACAGGAATACTGGTAACAAAATCTGCATCGCTGACGCTGTCTCCAAACAAGTTATCTCCAATGTGAGTGATAAAACTCTCTACTTTGGCCAACACGCTTTTGTGAATATTCGCCTTGCAATAACGCTCCCAAGCCGCTGCTCCTTTACGGTAGGAGGTTTCAGAGCCTGCATCACCCAGAATGTCCGGTTTCAGCAATCCCTGTTTAACAATCATGCCAGCCAGCGCCCGCACGGTGTAGGAGCCACGGCTAAATCCAATCAGATAGATGCGATCCCCCGGTTGGTAATTGCGGGAAATGAAAGTGTAGCCGCGCACAATCCGAGCAACGACCCCAATCCCCAGTGCACCATCCAGAAAATGAGCCAACCAGTTAGAATCATCGCCAACACCATGAATATATTTGGCAATCTGACCCTGAGTGCTGCATTCCTGCTCTTTGGCGTTGCTGGCATTGGTGCTTCTTGCCAAATTGCCATACAAGCGGTACACGTTGCTGGGGTCTGTTAGTCCATCACCATTTTCGTCTTCATCTGGATGATTCCATGTGCCATCGGCACAGAAAATAATGTTTTTGGTCATGATGTTTTCCTTGAAAAATGCAAATAAGCATCAAGAGGCGGGTTTGCACACAACCCGCCCATTGCGTCAAAACGGCGGCTGGCCTGACGGCGCAGCCACCTGATGGGTTATTTCGTTTCCCAGTAGGCATCGACGGTGCAGGTCCATGAGGAGGAGCCAGAGGCACTACAGTCACAGGCACTGTGCCCTGTCACAGTCGCTTCAAAATGGCGCAGCTTAACGTTCAAATCAGCATTCCTTTTGGCCTCCGAACATGCAGATGCGCGGTCATGAGTGCTAAACCCCGTCCCTGATTCTGCCCCGTGTTCCGCCGCATAAGCCACGGTGGCAAAGGCGGCAATCAGGATGCCGAGGGTGATGCGTTCACGCAGTGTTTTGTTTTCCATGATGGATACTCCTTTTGAAGATGGGTTGCCCCAAGAAAAAAGCACGCGCCAGGCGTGCAGACGAAAACGCCCCGTGCGGGGCACGAGGCGAAATAAAAAAGCGGGAACTTTTGGGCGGCGGATCGAGCGTTCTAACGCTGGACGCTGGACGCTGGACGCTGGACGCTGGACGCTGGACGCTGGACGCTGGGCGCTGGGGGGGTACGCATTTTGTTCAGCCTCCTTGAAAAGTGACGAGAATTGTCAGCAAATTATCTAGTCAAGTCAATGCGGGATATAGATTCCGCCTTTTGGGCAGGGTTTTGCTGGTTTTTCGGAAATTCGGGCTGGGTAGGAGCAAGAGGCGTGCCATTTTGTGTGGTCGGGCTGTAGGGTGGTTTCGCGCAGCAAACCACCACTTGGCAGAAAAAGGTGGATTGCCTGGCGGCGAATCCACCCTACAGCGCTGACTTAATCCGTTCGCCCTGAGCTTGTCGAAGGGCGCTCCACATCATCCCTTTATTGGTTTATACCTCCGTTCATGGTTCGACAAGCTCACCACGAACGGAGGTCTAAATCAGCGGCTCCTTAGAACCTGTTCAAAGTCTTACTGCGAGGCTGTGATCGGGGCGCATGCGCTGCTCGAAATCCTCACCCCCCCCCGTAAACTGCGGTTTATGCGCTGCGCTTCACCTAGCTTGCGACCTCTAGCTACAGACTTTGAACAGGTTCTTACGCTAAAATCCGCGCATGAAAAAACTCCTCTTCCTGTTGGCCTGTTGGCCCATGTCCGTTTCCGCAGCCGATTTGCCCGGCATTCCCGAATTCATTGATGAGATGGTGGCGAAACACCAGTTTTCGCGCAGCGAGTTGGTGACGCTGTTTGACGGAGCGCAGCATCGGCCCAGCATCATTGAGGCGATTACCAAGCCCGCAACTAAAAAGCCTTGGCCAGAATACCGCGCCATTTTCGTTAACCCGCAACGGCTCAAGGCCTGCGTGGCCTTTCAGCAGCAATATCGGACGGAGTTGCAACGCGCCGAGGATAAGTTTGGTGTGCCGCAGGAAATTATCGTGGCCTTGATTGGCGTGGAAACGTTGTTTGGCAAGAATATGGGCAGCTATCGGGTGCTGGATGCGCTGACCACACTGGCGTTTGATTATCCGCGCCGGGCACCGTTTTTCCGCGCCGAGTTGGAGAACTATTTATTGCTGTTGCGAGAGCAGCAGTTGGATTGGCGGGAAGTGAAAGGCTCGTATGCCGGGGCCATCGGTTATCCGCAGTTCATGCCTAGCAGCTATCGCAAGTATGCGGTGGATTTCAATGGCAATCGCCGGGTGGATTTGCGCAATGAGGTGGAAGATGCCATCGGCAGCGTGGCCAATTATTTACGTGAATATGGTTGGCAACCGAATGAGCCGGTGGCGATTCCGGCGCGGGTGCGTGGCGAGGTGCCGTTGAATATGTTGGAAAACAAAACCACTCAGACGTTGGTCGCCTGGGCCAAGCAGGACGTGCGTAGTGAAGAGGCGGTGGCGTTTAACCGCAGTGCGCGGTTGGTGCGTTTTGCGCTGGGTAGCGAGGAGCAGTTCTGGCTGGGTTTCAACAACTTTGATGTTATTACGCGCTATAACACCAGCGATTATTACGCCATGGCGGTGTTCCAGTTGTCGGAGGCGCTGCGCGCCGAGACGGGGCGGCGCTGAGGGGGAAGGGCGCTGGCCCTTCCCGTTGCGAGATCAGGACTGGCTGGCGGCGGCGGTGAGCGTGGCCGTATTGATGGAGGCAATGCGGCGAGCGCCGTTCCAGCGTGGTTTCCAGTAGGCGGTGTCCATGCGGTCGATGCGCACGCCGCCACGGCTGGCGGAGTGGATGAACTGGCCGTTGCCGATGTAAATGCCGACGTGCGACAGCTTGCGGCGCATGGTGTTATAAAACACCAAGTCGCCGACTTTCAGCTCAGCCACATCAACCTTGATGCCTTCCGACCAAATATCGCGTGCGCTGTGTGGCAAGTGGATGCCCAAGGTGCGTTGGAAAACGTGGCTGACAAAACCGCTGCAATCAAAGCCAAACATTACATCAGTGCCGCTACGACGGTAGGGCGTGTTGTGTAGGCTCTTGGCGTAGTCAATCAGGCTGGCGATAGGCGCCATGTGCTCTTGCAACAGAACCTGGCTTTGCAGGCTGGGGACTTCGATATTTTTTTCGGTGGCGTGGGCTTGCAGCAGTGCGGAGGAAATTTGCGAAGATAACGTCAATTGCAAACCTTCTTCCGCATGGGCGAGGGAGGACAGCAACAGCGACAGAACCAGAGCTAATTTTTTCATTCGGTTAATGTTCCAAGAGGTAGAGCGGATAAAAACGCGCGAGATTATAATATAAACCTCACAAATGTTATAGTTTTTAAATGTTAAGCAAATTGAATGCCACGCAGCGCGAGGCCGCGCGTTATCTGGATGGCCCGTTGCTGGTGCTGGCGGGCGCGGGGAGCGGCAAGACCCGCGTCATCACCCATAAAATCGCCTATCTGATCCGCGAAGCCGGTTATGCCGCCCGGCATATTGCCGCCATTACCTTTACCAATAAGGCCGCCAGCGAAATGCGCGAGCGGGTGGCGGGGCTGCTGCCCGCCGGGCAGGGCCAGGGGTTGACGGTCAGCACCTTCCATTCGCTGGGCATGAATATTCTGCGCCAAGAAGCGCGTCACCTTGGCTACAAGCCGCAATTCTCGATTTTTGACAGCGGCGATTGCACCAAAATCATGCAGGATTTGAGCAATACGCTCGATAAACAGGCGCTGCGCGACTTGCAAAGCCGCATTTCCAACTGGAAGGCGGCGTTTGTCGATCCTGACATGGCGCTGGCGCAGGCGGAATCTGCCGAGCATCTAGTCATGGCGCGGCTCTACCAGCGCTATCAGGAAACGCTGCATGCCTATCAGGCGGTGGATTTTGACGATCTGATTCGGCTGCCGGTGCAGTTGTTTCAGCAACATCCTGAGGTGTTGGCGCGCTGGCAAGCCCGGCTGCATTACCTCCTGATTGATGAATACCAGGACACCAATCTGTGCCAATACCAGCTCACGCGCTTGCTGGCCGGGCAGCGGGCGGCGTTTACAGCGGTGGGGGATGACGATCAGGCGATTTATGCCTGGCGTGGGGCCAGCGTGGAAAATTTGCACCAATTGCGCGCCGATTATCCGGCCTTGCGGGTGATTAAGTTGGAGCAAAACTATCGCTCCTCGCAGCGCATCCTCAAGGTGGCCAATCACCTGATTAACCACAACAGCAAGGTGTTCGAGAAAAAGCTGTGGAGTGAGCACGGCCCCGGCGATCCGATTCGGGTGTATGCCGCCCGCGATGAGGAGCAGGAGGCGGAAAGCATCGTGTTGCGGCTGTTGTCGCACAAGTTCGAGCATCGCACCCGTTTTGCCGATTACGCCGTGCTGTATCGCAGCAACCATCAGTCGCGCCTGATTGAAACCCGGCTACGCGAACAGCGTGTGCCTTATACCGTCAGCGGCGGCACCTCGTTTTTCGAGCGGGCGGAAATCAAGGACATCACCGCCTACTTGCGCCTGATTGCCAACCCGGACGACGATCCGGCGTTTATCCGTGCTGTCACGACACCCAAGCGCGGCATCGGCAATGTCACCTTGGAAAAGCTGGGGCAATACGCGGGCAAGCGCCACATCAGCCTGTTTGCCGCAGCCTTTGAGGCCGGGATGACCGAGCAACTGCCGCCCGCGCAGCACGAGGATTTGTTGACCTTTTGCCGCTTTATCAATCGGTTGCAAGACCGCGCCGGGCTGGAGCCTGCCGGGGAATTGCTCGATGAATTGCTGCGCGCCATCGCCTACGAAAGCTGGCTGTACGACAGCATGGAGCCGCGCCAGGCGGAAACGCGCTGGAAAAATGTCAGCGAATTTGTCGATTGGCTGAAGCGCAAAGCCGAGCAGGATGGCAAGACGCTGCTGGATTTGGTGCAGACCATCGCCTTGGTGACCATGCTGGAAAGCCGCGACGAAGAGGTGGATGCGGTGTCGTTATCGACCTTGCACGCCGCCAAGGGGCTGGAGTTTCCGCATGTGTTCATCATCGGCGTGGAGGAGGATATTTTGCCGTTCCGCGATTGCGACGAGCGCGGGATTGAGGAGGAGCGGCGCTTGATGTACGTCGGCATCACCCGCGCCGAGCGTAGTCTGCAACTGAGTTATTGCAACCGGCGTAAGCTGGGAAAGGACTGGCGCGCCTGTGAGCCGAGCCGTTTTCTGGATGAAATTCCCACCAGTGAAGTGACCTATGCCGGGCTGCACAAGGAGGCGGTTTCGACGGTTACCCGCAGCGAGGCGCTGGATAAGTTGGCGCGACTGAAGGCGGCTTTGGGTGCAAAAACGTAAGGAAGCGCTGAGTCACGTTTCCGTTCGTGGTGAGCTTGTCGAACCATGAATTGATGGCTTCATCAATCCAAGCATTACACGGAGCGCCCTTCGACAAGCTCAGGGTGAACGGATGAGATTACAGTTCATATTCCAGTTGCAGGCGCAAGGTCTGCTGCGCCGCACCCGTTGTCAGGCCAATCAGCCAGGCGGCGTTGTAGTGCCAGTCCTTGCCCAGTTTGCCAAATAGCGCTGGCCCGGCGCGGTGGGTATGCAAACGGCTGCTGTCCCAGCGGTTCCATTGTCCCATTTCGCCCATGGCTTGCACGCCCCAGGCCAGATGGTCGGTGTCGATTTGCCGGGCTTGCAACTGGTAGCCAAGGTTGGTTTGGTAGGGTTGGCCGTGCTCATCGGCACGCCCGAAGGCGCGCTCGAACAGCAGGTTAGCGTTGAATTGCCAGTCTGTGCTGCACTGCTGCCACAACAGGCCGAGGCGCAGTTCCCAAGGATTGCGCTGCGTCAGAGGCGCAGCCAGTTCACTCACGACACCGAGTTTTTGTACACCGTTTTGCCACAGGATGAGGCGATTTTCCCATTCGAGCACGTTGGCGCGATTTGCCCCATCGCGGCGCAGATAGCCTTCTGTCCACCAAGTATCACTGACGCCGTAGCCCAGTCCGATGCTACCCGCCCCAGCCCGACTGCCATCGCTTTGTCGAGCCTGTCCGGCTTTGAAGTCGAGTTCGGTTTCGCCCGCTTCGATGTTCAGGGTGTAAACGTAGTCATCGGCGGCGGCGTGGACGGCGTGGGTAGGCAACATCAGCAGCACCAGCAGCGGCAGAAGGCGGGGGGATTTCATGGTAAATTCTCCAGTCAGGTAAGTGATAACGCAAATGATAATCATTCTCATTTGCGTTATCAAGTGTTTTTCGTCATCAGAGTGAATTTGTGAAGGAGTGAGGCGATGCCGCAGGCAGAAAATTTAAAAAAAAGCGGGCTAAAGATGACTTTGCCACGGATGAAAATTCTGGCGTTGTTTGAGAGCGGCAGTGAGCGGCATTTGAGCGCCGAGGAGGTGTATCGGCAGTTGTTGCAGGCGGGGGACGATGTAGGACTGGCGACGGTGTATCGCGTGCTGACACAATTTGAGCAGGCCGGATTATTGGTGCGGCAGCATTTTGACAATGGCAAGTCGGTGTTTGAGTTGAACCAAGGTGAGCATCACGATCACATTGTGTGTCTGCAATGTGGTCGTGTGGAAGAGTTTTACGATGCGGAAATTGAGGCGCGTCAGGCGCAGCAGGCAGCGGCGCGCGGCTTCGAAATTCAGGGGCATGTGCTGCACATTTACGCCAATTGCTTGAAGGATGACTGCCCGCACCGTCGTTGAGGGCTATACGGCGCGCAACAGCCACCACCAGGCGGTCAGCGTGGCAAAGGACAGCAACAACCCCACAGCCACCATCAGATTGGCCAGCGGCGGGTTGAGGTCGTGTTCACCGGCCACGATGGCGGCGGTAATCATCGGTGGCATGGCAGCTTCAAACAGCGTCACCTGGATAGTCTGACCGGAGGCACCCAGCAGCGGGACATACAGCAAACACAATAGGGCCGGGGCCAGCACTAGCTTGAAACCCAGTCCAATCGCCAGATCGCGTTTATATTCCGCGATGTGGCCCAAGCGCAATTGCAGTCCGACCGATAGCAGGGCCAGCGGGGCCAAGGTGTCGCCCAGGCGTTTCAGCAAGGTGGTGAACCATGGCGCATAGTCCAGCGGGATCAGCAGCAGGGCAATACACAGCGAAATGAACGGCGGGAACAGCGCGATACGTTTCAGGATCGCGCGTGCAGAGGGGCGGCCGGAGGAGTAAATTCCCGCCACGCTGATGCCTAAGACCGACAGCGCAAAGAAGGAGCCAAGCTGGTCGGCAATGATCGCTGTGCCCAGCCCAGCTTGGCCATAGAACGCTTCCACCATAGGCAGGCCGAAAAACGAAGTGTTGCCCAAGCCACCAACCAGAATCAGCGCGCCGGTGGTGCTGCGTGACCAGTGCAGCCAGCGTCCGAGGGTAATGAAAAACAGCGCAGACAGACCAAACAACAGCCAGGCCATCAGCCCGGTCAGCAACATGTCGGCGGAGAGGCGCAGGCTGTGGATGTACAGCAGGGTCAGGGCGGGCAGGGATACATGAATGATGAAACTATTCAATGTGGCAGGCGCATTGTCTGGCATGCGACGGAAGTGCCGCAGCAACATGCCCGCCACAAAGCACAGAATCAGCAGCAATAGATTGTTCATCCGTGAAAAGCCCCTGTCTGGGCAGGGGCTGCAAGGTTAGCGTGAAGCGACGTGTCGGCGTTTACCCTTGTGGGCCGATTTATGCGCTTTTTTACTTGCACTGCGAGCAGTGTTCGAGGGTAGATTCATGTTGAATACGGAGAAGCGTGTGGCCTCATGCTCACTGACTTCGCCGTTTACCGGCACCAGCAACGTTTGGCTGGTGCTGACTTTTCGTTTGTCCAACCCATTGATGGATTTCAATCTTTCAACCGAAAGCCCAAAGCGTGGCGCCAATTGATCCAGGCGCTCACCATTTTTGGGTTGATAGCTTTGCCAATTCACCAAGGGCTTGTTATAGCTTTCCAGATTGGTGCGGAAGGTCTCCACCTTGCTGTAAGGCAGTAGAATCAAATCGTTATCGCCTTGCAGCATCACGGGACGGTTGTGGCCTGGATTCAGGGCCATAAACTCATCTTCGGAAACGTCTGCCAACTGTGCGGCCAGTTTCAGGTCAATATGCTTGGCAGTGGAAATCGCGCCGAAGTAGGGCTGGTTGGGAATGTTTGCCAGTACCAAGCCATAACTGGCCGGATTGGCAATCACATTGCGCAGGGCCAGTAATTTGGGGATGTAGTTGCGTGTTTCGGTTGGCATGCGCAGGCTGCCGTAGTTGACGGGCAGGCCATAGTGACGGTTGCGTTCCTGAGAGCGTTGCACGCCACGTTCGCCCCAGTTATAAGCGGCCAGCGCCAACTCCCAGTCACCGAACATATCGTGTAGCTTGTCCAGATAATCCAGGGCGCCATTGGTGGCGCTGATAATGTCCCGGCGACCGTCGTACCACCAATTTTGTTCCATGCCAAAATTGCGACCCGTGGAGGGAATGAATTGCCAGATACCGGAAGCACGGGCAGGCGAATTGGCGATCGGATTGAAGGCGCTCTCGATCATGGGGAGGAGCGCAATTTCACTGGGCATGCCCCGGCGTTCCACTTCCAGCGTGATGTAATACAAATAGCGTCGCGCACGTTCTGTCATGCGCGCCATGTAATCGGGGTGACTGGCGTACCACTGCTCGTGCTTTTTCACCAGCGGGCTGTCGAGATCTCGCATAGAGAACCCGGTACGCATGCGTGACCAGATATCTTGTTTGGCGAGGTGTTGTTCGGAGGTCAGTGACAGTGGGCCGGTGGTCGGTGTGGTCACTGGGGTGACAGCGGGCTTATCGGTCAAGGAGCGACTCATTGCCAACACGACTTCCGCTTGTGATGCAGTGAACGGAAGCAGGGGGCCAATGAGAAGCACAAGAGTTCGGATTAGTCTCATTTGTACATCCCGGTTAAAAGTTAAAAAATAAACGGCTGTCGTTATTTTAAACTTTATGGCTTGTCAAGTCAATTTGGGGGCGATTCGCAGGAAAAACACAGGCCTTTGCGGCGCTTCCCGACGGGTGGTTTGTCCGTGTCACGCACGTATCATGTCAAGCCTGACATGGGCTGGCAGAGTATGTTTTAATGCTTGCCCGCACGGAGGTGCTGACTGGCACATCCGCAACAATATGGATACAAATTTTCAGGAAAAGATGATGCCCGCTTCCCGTTTCACCCCGCGTGTTTTGCTGTTTTGTCTGCTTGGTTTTTCGTTCGGTGCGCATGCCTTCGATTGGGGGCAGTTGAACAAGGCCAATCTCGAAAAGGTATTGCAAAAAGTCAATACCAGTGCGGTTGCCCCCGCGCCGACGACCTCACCGGGCGCCGCGCCTGCGGGTGGCCTATCGACCATCAGCCCGCAAGATCAGGTGGGTGGTCTGAAACAAGCGCTGGGGCAGGGCGTGGAAACGGCGGTGGCACTCTTATCCAAGGAAAATGGTTTTTTGGGTAATGATAAGGTGAAGATTCCCTTGCCTAGCAATTTGCAGCGTGTCGAAGGTACCTTGCGCAAGGTGGGTTTGGGAAAATATGCCGATCAGTTGACGGTTTCCATGAACCGTGCGGCGGAGGCGGCGGTGCCAGAGGCCAAGAGTTTGCTGGTGACTGCGGTGAGTAACATGAGTATCAGCGATGCCAAAAATATTTTGCTGGGCGGGCAGGATGCTGCCACGCAGTATTTTCGCAAGAACACCGAAAGTGCTTTGTCTGGCAAGTTCCAGCCCATTGTGGTGAATGCCATGCACAACGTTGGTCTAGTGCAGCAATACGATGCACTGGCGGCCAAGGGCGCCAAGTTGGGTATGGTGGATAGTAAAAATGCCAATTTGGAAAGCTATGTCACCCAGAAGGCCTTGGATGGTTTGTTTGTGATGATGGCAGAGCAGGAAAAGGCCATTCGCGCCAATCCGTTACAGGCAGCCAGCACGTTGGTGCAGAAAGTGTTCTCTGCGGTGATGGGCAAGTAAAGTTGTTACACGGATGACTGGAGGATAATGTCATGGCGGCAGGATTAGCGCGTAAATTGATGTGGGTGGTGACTGGCAGTGTTACGTTGGTGACGCTGCCATTTGCCGTTACCGCATACCATTTTTTGTCGCGCGACACTTTGCAGCAAGAGGCTGCTCGCCTGGCGCAGCAAACGCAGCAAGTGTTGCGGATGGAAAATGCCACGCAATCGCAGGCCAATTTGCGCCTAGCATTGGCCGGTATGGTGCTGGCTGGGTATGCCGGTGAGCGGCATTGGGTGCTGGATCAAAATCGCCGATTGCTGTTGGCGACGGATTGGCCAACGGCGACGGTTGCCAAGGAGTATGCTGCCTTATTGCGGCGCAACCCGGAGTTGGAGAAGCTCGCTCAGGAGGATGTTCCCTGGGGTACTCAGCGTGCCGTCAAGCTGGAAGTTGATCGGCAAGCCTATTGGGTGTTGATCTCCGCGCTGGATGGTAGTCATTGGTATCACTATCGCTTAGTACCGTTGGCACAAATTCTGGCATCCATGCGTCACACCTTTAATTTCATGCTGGTGATGACCTTGTTGGTGGGGTTAATGACCGGGTTGTTGCTGGAGGGCGCGGTGCGGCGCAATGTTGTGCTGCGTCTGGAGATGCTGGCACAGGCCCTGCGGCGCTTTGGCAGTGGTGAGCGGGATACGCGCGTGCCGATTGAGGGCAATGATGAGATCACCTGGGCCGAGCGCGATTTTGATGAAATGGCCGACAATATTGAACGCTTGCGCCAAGTGGAAGCCATGCTGCGCAGTCGGGAGCAGGCGACCCTGCAAAGCTCGCTGGATGGCATTCATATCATGGATATGCACGGTGGCGTTGTGGAGGCCAATCCGGCCTTTTGCCGGATGTTGGGCTATACCTACGACGAAGTGTTGCGTTTGAAGGTGAATGCTTGGGACTGCGATAAAAGTCTGGAGGCGTGGCAGCAGCTATTCGGTCAGTTGGTAGAGCACGGTCAAGCCATGATGGTGGAAACAACGCATCGCCGCCGCGACGGTAGTTGCTTCCCGGTCGAAATCAATACCACCACGATGTGGCTGGATGGCAAACCATACATCTGGGCGTCCAGTCGGGATGTGTCGGCACGCCGCAAGGCGGAAGAACTGATTCGCAGCAATGAGGAACGCTTGCGCTACATGCTGGAGACCAGTCCCATTGCGGTACGCGTGGTGTCCTGTGTCGATCAGCGGGTGAAGTTTGCCAATCGGCGCTATGCCCGTATGCTGAATGTGCCGCTGGCATCCGTCATCGGGGTCAGTCCGGCGCGCTACTACGCGGATCATCATGATTATGAAGACGTGATGGCTGAGTTGCAGGCCGGGCATGTCGTCACAGACCGGCTGATGAAGCTGTTGATTCCGGGCGTGGGGATTACTTGGGTGTTGGCTTCCTATCTGCGGCTGGAATATGGCGGCGAATCTGCCGTGCTCGGCTGGTTTTACGATGTGACGGATTTGCGCAAGGCCGAGCAGGAATTGCGCATTGCGGCACAAGCCTTTGAAACACAAGAGGGGATTGTCGTCACCGATCAGCATGGGCGGATTATTCGCGTCAATCACGCGTTTAGCCGCATGACCGGTTATGCGGCGGATGAGGTGCTGGGTAAAAAACTGGCAACCTTGAAACGCGGCAAGCAAGTGCCGGGCTTTTATCGCACCTTGCTTAAAACCTTGATGCGGGAAAAATCCTGGCAGGGCGAAATTATGAGCCTGCGCAAAAATGGCGAACCTTATCCTGAGGGTGTGACCGTGACGGGTGTATTGGCCGAAGATGGTCGCACCAATAATTACGTGGCCATTTTTAGTGACATCACCGAGCGCAAACGCACGGAGCAGCAAATTCATCAGTTGGCGTTTTATGATCCACTGACCAATTTACCCAATCGCCGCCTGTTGCTGGATCGTTTGCAACAAGCCTTTGCCAGTAGCGCCCGCACAGGGAAATATGGCGCACTGATTTTCATGGATCTGGATCATTTCAAAACCCTGAACGATACCCAGGGGCATGATGTGGGCGATTTGTTGTTGGCAGAGGTGGCGCGCCGTACCTCGGAGCGGGTGCGTCAGGACGATACGGTGGCCCGGCTGGGCGGGGATGAGTTTGTGGTGGTATTGGAAGCGCTAAGCAAAGATGCTGTCGAGGCCGGAACGCTGGCAGAAGTGGTGGCGGAAAAAATCCGCCATGCGCTGGAAATGCCTTATATGCTGAAACACGTCACACATTACAGCAGTCCCAGTATTGGCATCGCCTTGTTCGTGGGCAATCAATTCAAGGTGGATGAGCTGCTGAAATTTGCTGACGCAGCCATGTATCAAGCCAAGGCAGCCGGGCGCAATACCATCCGTTTTTATGACCCGGCCATGCAAGCCGCGCTAGAGCAGCGCATTTCGCTGGAAGCGGAATTGCGTCTGGCCATTCCACGCGGGCAACTGGAGTTGTTTTATCAGGTGCAGGTGAATACTCAGCGTCAGCCGGTGGGCGTGGAGGTGTTGCTGCGTTGGCATCATCACAGTCGTGGTTTGGTGTCACCCGTCGAGTTTGTGCCTTTGGCAGAAGAGACGGGCTTGATCGTGCCTATTGGGCTGTGGGCGTTGCAGACCGCGTGCCAGCAATTGACGCAGTGGCAGGATGAGCCCTCGTTGCGCCACCTGAGTATTGCGGTGAATGTCAGTGCCAAGCAATTCCGTCAGGCCGATTTTGTCAGTCAGGTCAGCAACCTCATTCAGGAAACAGGCGTCAATCCGGCCTTGCTGAAACTGGAGTTGACCGAAAGTACGGTGTTAGCGGATGTGGAGGAGGCTATCGGAAAAATGCACGCGTTAAAACGCGAGGGCGTCACTTTTTCCATGGATGATTTTGGCACGGGTTATTCGTCGCTGTCTTATCTGAAGCGCCTGCCGCTGGATCAGATCAAAATCGATCAATCCTTTGTGCGCGATATTGCCAGCGATCCAAATGATGCGGCCATCGTGCAGACCATTATCGCCATGAGTGCTGCGCTGGGGTTGAATGTGATTGCCGAAGGCGTGGAAACTGAAGAGCAGCGTGAATTTTTGGAGTCACGTGGCTGCGCCTATTTTCAGGGCTATTTGTTCGGACGCCCCTTACCGATCCGTGCGCTGGAAATGCGCCTGCTGGAGTTGCAACACGTTTTGCCGCAAGACAGTACGCCTTGACGTGTGTGCAGCATTCGTCAAGAATGCCCGTCCTTTTTGTTCGGATATAAACCATCATGGCCTATGCCAAATTACTGCATCTGCTGTCTGTCCTGATCTGGGTGGGTGGTATGTTCTTCGCCTACATGATTTTGCGCCCGGCAGCGGTGGAAGTGCTGGAGCCGCCGCCACGTCTGCGTCTGTGGGTCAATGTTTTTAGTCGCTTTTTCCCTTGGGTGTGGGGCTCGGTGGCCGTGATCGTACTGACCGGTTTCTATATGATCAGTCTGTTTGGCGGCATGGGCAGTTCGCCGCTGTATGTGCACCTGATGTTGGGGCTGGGCACGCTGATGCTGCTGATTTACAGCTACGTATTTTTCGCCTGTTATCGCCCGTTGCGCGCCTTGGTCGCCGAGCAACGCTGGCCGGATGCGGGTGCCATGCTGGGTAAAATTCGTCAGTTGGTCGGGCTGAATCTGGCGCTGGGCGTGGCCTTGATCGTGATGGTGTTCGCCATGCGTGGCTAACCTCTTGGCGGAATTTCCCCGGCAATGGCGCGGCATGGTAGAATCCCGCGCTATTTTTTCGGCCTAAAACTATTCAAACATGATGGATCAATTCGCGAAAGAAACCCTCCCTGTCAGCCTGGAAGAAGAGATGCGCAAGTCCTATCTGGACTATGCCATGAGCGTCATCGTCGGGCGTGCCCTGCCGGATGTGCGCGACGGTCTGAAGCCGGTGCATCGCCGTGTGCTGTTTGCCATGAGCGAGCTGAACAACGATTGGAATCGTGCTTACAAGAAGTCCGCGCGTATCGTTGGTGACGTGATCGGTAAATATCACCCGCATGGTGACACCGCTGTGTACGACACCATCGTGCGCATGGCGCAGCCGTTTTCGCTGCGCAACACGCTGGTGGATGGGCAGGGGAACTTCGGCTCGGTGGATGGCGACAACGCCGCTGCGATGCGTTATACCGAAATCCGCATGTCGCGCATTGCGCATGAGTTGATGTCTGACCTCGACAAGGAAACCGTCGATTTTGGCCCCAACTACGATGGCTCGGAGCAAGAGCCGCTGGTGCTGCCCACGCGTTTCCCCAATCTGCTGGTGAATGGCTCCTCCGGGATTGCCGTCGGCATGGCCACCAATATTCCGCCGCACAATCTGGGCGAGGTGGTGGATGCCTGCGTGGCGCTGCTGCAAGCGCCGGACATGGATATTGAAGAGTTGATCAATCTGGTGCCTGCGCCGGATTTCCCCACCGGAGCCTTTATTTATGGTCTGGTCGGGGTCAAGGAAGGTTATCGCACCGGGCGTGGCCGGGTGGTGATGCGCGGTCGCACCCACTTTGAAAACATTGGCAAGGGCGGCGACCGTCAGGCCATCATCATCGACGAGTTACCCTACCAGGTCAATAAGGCCAATTTGCTGATTAAAATCGGCGAGTTGGTACGCGAGAAGCAACTGGAGGGCATTTCAGAAATCCGCGATGAATCCGACAAGTCCGGCATGCGCGCCGTGATTGAGCTGAAGCGCGGCGAAAATGCCGAGGTGGTGCTGAACAAGCTGTACAAGCAAACCCAGTTGCAGGACAGCTTCGGCATCAACATGGTGGCGATTGTCGATGGGCAACCGCG
>DHYQ01000037.1:19906-21741 GCA_002414205.1 Gallionellaceae bacterium UBA5126
ACCCGCCGCACGGTGTTTGAATTGCGCAAGGCACGGGATCGCGGGCACATTCTGGAAGGCTTGGCCGTCGCCCTGTCCAACGTCGATGAAATCATTGCCCTGATCAAGGCTGCACCGACACCGGCGGATGCCAAGCGCGAATTGATGGCGCGCACTTGGCGCTCGACGCTGGTGGAAGAAATGTTGCAGCGCGTCAGCGCCGCCTCGCGTCCGGAAAATCTGGCCGCCATTTATGGTCTGACCAGCGACGGCTATCGTTTGTCTGATGTGCAGGCGCAAGCCATTCTGGAACTGCGTTTGCAACGCCTGACCGGGCTGGAACAGGACAAGATCGTCGGCGAATACCGCGATGTGATGGATCGCATCGCCGACTTGCTGGACATTCTGGCCACGCCCGCCCGTGTGACGCAAATCATTCAGGACGAATTGCTGGCGGTGAAGGCGCAATTTGCCGATGCGCGCCGCAGCGAAATCATCACCTACACCCAAGACATGAGCATGGAAGACTTCATCGCGCCGGAAGACGTGGTGGTTACCATGTCGCACGGCGGCTATGTCAAGGCGCAGAAGCTGGACGAATACCGCGCCCAGAAGCGTGGCGGGCGTGGCAAGCAGGCCATCGCCACCAAGGAAGATGATTTTGTCGATAACCTGTTTATCGCCAACACCCACGACTACATCCTGTGCTTCTCCAACAAGGGCCGTGTGTACTGGCTGAAAGTGTATGAAGTGCCGCTGGGCAGCCGTGCCTCGCGCGGCAAGCCCATTGTCAACCTGCTGCCGCTGGATGCCGAGGAAAAAATCAACGCCATCCTGCCGGTGAAGGAATTCCGCGAAGACCGCTTTGTGTTCTTCGCCACCTCCGCCGGTACCGTGAAGAAAACCGCGCTGTCGGAATTCGGCAACCCGCGCAAATCCGGCATCATCGCCATCAGCTTGGATGAAGAGGACTTTTTGATTGGCGTGGCGCTGACCGACGGCCAGCACGACGTGATGCTGTTCTCGGACGAAGGCAAGGCGGTGCGTTTTGATGAAAACGACGTGCGCAGCATGGGCCGGGCGGCGCGTGGCGTGCGCGGCATGAATTTGTCCAAGGGCGGCAAAGTGATTGCCCTGCTGGTGGCTGAGGACGAAAGCCAATCCGTGCTGACCGCCACCCAAAACGGCTACGGCAAACGCACGCCGATTGCCGAATACACCCGCCACGGACGCGGCAGCCAAGGCATGATCGCCATCCAAACCAGCAAGCGTAACGGCAAGGTCGTCGCGGCCACGCTGGTTAAGGATGAAGACGAAATCATGCTGATTGGCACCAGCGGCGTGCTGATCCGCACTCGCATCAAGGAAATCCGCGCCATGGGCCGTTCCACCCAAGGTGTGACGCTGATGAACATGGATCAGGGCGAAACCCTGGCCGGGCTGAGCCGCATCGCGGAAAGCAGCGAAGATGAAAACGAGCAGGGCACCTTGGTGTAACCTGTTGAAATAACACTTTTAATCAGGAGAGCGAACATGGCGATTTACAATTTCAGTGCAGGTCCCGCAGTATTGCCCAAGGAAGTGTTGTTGCAGGCGCAGGCCGAGTTGCCGGATTGGCATGGCAGCGGCATGTCGGTGATGGAAATGTCCCATCGCGGTAAGGAGTTCATGGGCATCGCCGCGCAGGCGGAAGCCGATTTGCGCGAGTTGATGGGTATTCCCGCCAATTACAAGGTGCTGTTTTTGCAAGGCGGGGCCAGCCAGCAGTTCGCCATGATTCCGATGAATTTGCTGCGCGGCAAGGCCAGCGCCGATTACCTGAACACCGGCGAATGGTCGAAGAAGGCCATTTCCGA
>DHYQ01000037.1:21875-26903 GCA_002414205.1 Gallionellaceae bacterium UBA5126
TCACCCCCAACGAAACCATCGGCGGGGTGGAGTTTGACTGGTTGCCGCAAACTGACGTGCCACTGGTGGCGGATATGTCCTCCAACATCCTGTCGCGTCCGATTGATGTGTCCAAGTACGGCCTGATTTACGCCGGGGCGCAGAAAAATATCGGCCCCGCTGGCCTGACCATCGTCATCGTGCGCGAGGATTTGATTGGCCAAACTGTGGCCGGTACCCCGACCATGTTGGACTACAAGACCCATTCTGAAAACGATTCCATGTACAACACCCCACCCACCTACGGCATTTACATCGCCGGGCTGGTGTTCCAATGGCTGAAGAAAAACGGTGGCATCGCCGCCATGGAGCAGGTCAACATTCAAAAGGCCAATTTGCTGTACGGCGCGATTGACGGCAGCAACGGCTTCTATCACTGCCCAACGGCGCTGGCGAACCGCTCGCGCATGAACGTACCCTTTACCCTGAAGGACAGCAGCCTGGATGGCGCTTTCCTCAAGGCGGCAGATGCGGCTGGCTTGTTGCAACTGAAGGGCCACCGCTCGGTGGGTGGCATGCGCGCCTCGATTTACAACGCCATGCCGCTGGCCGGGGTCGAGACTCTGGTGGCCTTCATGCAAGACTTCGCCGCCAAAAACGCCTAAGCACCGGAGGCCGCCATGAGTTACCGCATCCTCACCTTGAACAAAATTTCCCATCAGGGATTGAAACGCTTTCCGTCGGATGAGTACGAGATTGGCAATGCAGTGAGCACACCGGATGCCATTCTGGTGCGCTCGCAGGATATGCATGATATGGACATTCCCACCAGCGTGAAGGCCATTGCCCGTGCTGGTACGGGGACCAATAATGTCCCCGTGGCGCAAATGAGTGCGCGTGGCGTGCCGGTGTTCAATGCCGCCGGGGCGAATGCCAATGCGGTCAAGGAATTGGTGCTGGCGGGTATGCTGCTGGCGGCGCGTAACATTGTGCCGGCCTTGCAGTTCACAGCAGGTTTGCAGGGCGACGATCAGGCGCTGCATGCGCAAGTCGAAGCGGGCAAAAAACAATACGCCGGGATAGAGTTGCACGGTCGCACCTTGGGCATTATTGGTTTGGGGGCGATTGGTCGTCTGGTGGCGGATACCGCATTGGCCTTGGGCATGCGGGTGTATGGTTTTGATCCGGCGCTGACCGTGGATGCGGCTTGGAGCTTGCCATCCCAAGTGAAAAAAGCCCATTCGGTGGAAGAGTTGCTCAAGCACAGTGATTTTGTCACCGTGCATGTGCCGCTGTTGGACAGCACGCGCAAGCTCATCAACGCCGAGCGTTTGCAAGTGATGAAGGCCGGCGCCGTGCTACTGAACTTCTCCCGTGATGCCATTGTAGATAGCGAAGCGGTGCTGGCCCGTTTAAGTGGCAAGCATTTACGCGCTTATGTGTGTGATTTCCCCGCCGAACGCCTGCAAGGTGTGCCCAACGTGATCACCTTGCCACATCTGGGCGCCTCGACAGAGGAAGCAGAAGAATATTGTGCAGTGATGGTGGTGGATCAGGTGCGGGAGTTTCTGGAAAACGGCAATTTGACCAACACGGTGAATTTCCCCACCTTGGTCATGCCGCGTGAATCGGCGCACCGGCTGGCGATTGCCAATGCCAACGTGCCCAACATGCTGGGGCAGATTTCCACTGTGTTGGCGCAGGCGGGCATCAACATCCGCAACATGATGAATAAATCACGCGGGGACATGGCCTACACCTTGGTGGATACCGATAGTGTCATTCCGGCAGCGGTGCTGGCACAACTGGGTGCGATTAGCGGCGTGTTGTCCGTGCGTGCTTTGGCGGAAGTAGCATGAGTGCGGATTTGAAAGCCTGCCGCGACCAGATTGACCGCATCGACAGCGAACTATTGCGTCTGGTCAACGAGCGCGCGCAGTGGGCACAAAAAATTGGCCACCTGAAAAACAGCAGCGTGGTACTGCGCCCGGAGCGCGAGGCGCAAGTCATCCGCCGTTTGCAAGCCGAAAATCAAGGCCCGCTGGGTGATGGTGCGGTGGCCAGTTTATTCATCGAAGTCATGTCGCAATGTCGCGCGCTGGAAGCGCCGATGAGCGTGGCCTACCTCGGCCCAGCGGGCACCTTCAGTGAAGCCGCCGCGTTAAAGCGTTTCGGCAGTGCCATCCAGGGCGAAGCCTGCGGCACCATTGACGAAGTGTTCCGCGCCGTGGAGTCCGGGGAAGTCAACTACGGCGTGGTGCCGGTGGAAAATTCCACCGAAGGCGCAGTAGGGCGCACGCTGGACTTGTTGCTGAACACCCCGCTCAAGGTCTGCGGCGAAGTGATGCTGCCGATTCACCAATGCTTGATGACCAAAGCATGCGATTTGTCCGCTGTGCGTGTGGTGTATTCCCACCCGCAATCGCTGGGGCAATGCCAGGGCTGGCTGAATGCCCATCTGCCACAGGCCGAGCGCCGTACTGCCAGCAGCAATGCCGAAGCCGCTCGCTTGGCCTCGCAGGAGCCGGGTAGCGCCGCCATTGCCGGTGAGCGCGCTGCCGCGCAATTTGGCCTCAACATTTGCGTCGCCAACATCGAGGACGATGCGCGCAATACCACGCGCTTTTTGGTGCTGGGGGCGCAAGACGTGGCCCCGTCCGGGCAGGACAAAACCTCGCTGGTGCTGTCCGCCGCCAATCGCCCCGGCGCGGTGCACGATTTGCTGGTACCGCTGGCCCGGCATGGCGTCAGCATGAGCAAACTGGAATCCCGCCCCGCCCGTTCCGGGCTGTGGGAATATGTGTTTTACATCGACATCGAAGGCCATGCGCAAGAAGCGCGTGTCGCCGCCGCGCTGCTTGAACTGCAATCGCTGGCCGCCTTTGTCAAAGTTTTGGGGTCTTACCCCGTGGCCGTGTAGCCGGGTGCTAACAAACGTGATGAGCGCAATTGTTTCGCCGCCCCCTGCCAAGCCGTTTTCTGGAGTAAATTCATGACAATGCCGCAACTGGACTGGGACTTGGAGTTCCTGAAAAACAACCCCCTGCTGAAGAGCGAAGACTATGGCATCCCCGACCAGGTCAAGCACATCCGCTACCCGGTGCGCCTGCTGCGCTACTGGTTCATGTACCACTTCCTGCGTGAGGAAGCTGCTCGCAAAGGCCCGCTGGACGTGTGCGAAATCGGCGTGGACGTGGGGCAGATGCTGGGCTTCATGCACGCCGCTGCCAAGCATGGCGGTGAGGCTGTGCCGCTGGCCAGTTGGGATGCCGTGGATGCCTTCGTGCGTGAAGAGTTGCTGCGCAGCGTCGGCTACAACCAGTTTTACCAGGTGGATCTGGAAAGCCCGGATTTCACCTTGGGTGAAAAGCAATACGACGCCATGATTCTGCTGCACGTGCTGGAGCATCTGTACCAGCCAGAGCAGGTGATTAGCCGGATCGTCGGCAACCTCAAGCCCGGCGGCATGTTGATCGGCGGCTTCCCGTCTTTGCCACAAGGCATGCTGGCCAAGCGCGAAGCCCAATTGCGCGCCACCCGCCGCAAATTCGCCCACGTCAGCGTGTTCTCGCCAGAGCGCGTGCGCAGCATGGCCGAAGCCAACGGCCTGGAAGTTGAATTCCTCAGCGGTGCATTTTTTATGCGCAAAAAGGGCTTTGCCCTGGAAAACCGCAAAGGCTGGATGCGCTTCAACCTGTGGTTCGGCGCGCTGTTTCCCAGTTGGCCCGGCGAAACCTACTGGATTTTGCGCAAACCGGCCAAGTAATCCGCCTTTGTCGTAGGGTGCAATAAGCGCAAGCGCATTGCACCAACTGGTCAAAAATTTCACGTAATCAAAAAGATGGTGCAATGCGCTGCGCTTATTGCACCCTACAGACTGCCAACCAGCAACTCATTACTATGAACTATTCCGACCTCGCCCCCGCCTATGTGCGCGCCATCGCGCCTTATCAACCCGGCAAGCCGATTTCCGAACTGGAGCGCGAGCTGGGGATTACCGGCATCGTCAAGCTGGCCTCGAATGAAAATCCGCTCGGTGCCAGTCCCAAAGCCATCGCCGCCGCGCAAGCCGCGCTGGCGGAAATCGGCCTGTATCCCGATGGCAATGGCTTTGCCCTGAAAGACGCGCTGGCCAAGCGCTACGGCGTGGCGCTGAACCAAATCGTGCTGGGCAACGGCTCCAACGACGTGCTGGAATTGGTGGCGCATGCCTTCCTCGCCCCCGGCGACAAGGCGGTGTTTTCCGACCACGCTTTTGCCGTGTATCCGCTGGCGACCCAAGCGGTGGGCGCAACTGGCATCAGCGTGCCCGCGCAGCAATTCGGCCACGATTTGAGCGCCATGGCCGCCGCAGCGGTGGGGCAGGGCGCGAAGGTGATTTTTATCGCCAACCCCAACAATCCCACCGGCACCTTCCTGTCCGGCGACGAATTACACGCTTTTTTGCGCGCCTTGCCGGACAACATTCTGGTGGTGCTGGACGAAGCCTATAACGAATACCTGCCGCCGGAAAAACGCTACGACAGCGTGGCCTGGTTGCAGGAATTCCCCAACCTGCTGATTTCGCGTACCTTTTCCAAGGCATACGGCTTGGCCTCGCTGCGCGTCGGTTATGCCTTGGGTCACGCGCAAGTGATTGACATGATTAACCGCGTGCGCCAACCGTTCAACGTCAACAGCCTGGCGCAAGCCGCCGCCGTGGCCGCTTTGGCCGATACGGACTTTGTGCAGCAAACCTACGAACTCAACCAGCGCGGCATGGCGCAGCTTACCGCCGGGTTGACTAGCTTGGGCCTGTCCTACATCCCGTCCAGCGGCAACTTCGTCAGCTTCCACATTCCCGGCGCGGCAGCGGTGTTCCGCCGCTTGCTGGAACTGGGTGTCATCGTGCGTCCAGTCGGTAACTACGCCATGCCGGATTACCTGCGCGTCAGCATCGGTAGCGAAACGGAAAATGCCCGCTTCCTCAGCGCACTGACTACGGTGATGCAGGAAAAGCAGGGTTAATACCCAAAGCATTTCAGCTCCTTCCCCCTGGCAGGGGGAAGG
>DHYQ01000037.1:27239-36955 GCA_002414205.1 Gallionellaceae bacterium UBA5126
ATTGGCGACGAGCGCAAGCTGACCGAGGAAATGTTTACCTCGCTGCCCGGCGTGGAAAAGGCCATGCACATCGCCAAGCAATACAAAATCGTCTCGCGTGAATCGCACCGCGACAACACCGTGGTGGACATTCGCGGCATCCCCTTGGGCGGCAACCAGATTCAAATCATCGGCGGCCCTTGCTCGGTGGAAACCCAGGAGCAAATGGACTTGTCGGCGCAATACGTGCAGGAAGCCGGTTGCCGCTTGATGCGTGGCGGCGCGTTCAAGCCGCGCACCAGCCCCTACACCTTCCAGGGCCACGGCTCGGACGGGCTGGACATGTTCCGCATCGCCGCCGACCGCTACAACCTGCCCATCGTGACCGAATTGATGGATGCGCGCCAACTGGACTTGTTCATGAAGTTCGACGTGGACGTGATCCAAATCGGTACGCGCAACATGCAAAACTTTGATTTGCTGAAAGAAGTTGGCCGCTGCAACAAGCCGGTGATTCTGAAACGCGGCATGTCCGCCACCATTTCCGAATGGCTGATGTCTGCCGAATACATCGCCGCCGGTGGCAATCACAACATCATCTTCTGCGAACGCGGCATCCGCACCTTTGAAACCTACTACCGCAATGTGCTGGACGTCACGGCCATTCCGGTGCTGAAGAAGGAAACCCACTTGCCGGTGATCGTCGATCCCTCCCACGCCGGCGGCAAAGCCTGGATGGTCGCGGCCCTGTCGCAAGCCGCCGTCGCCGCCGGAGCCGACGGCCTGTTGGTGGAAATGCACCCCAATCCCTGCGAAGCCTGGTGCGATGCCGACCAAGCCCTCACCCCCGGCGAGCTGAAAAAGCTGGTCGGCACCTTGGGCGCAATTGCCGGCGCGATTGGGCGCACGGTTTAACCTAGTCCGTAGGGCGCAATAAGCGCAGCGCATTGCGCCATGCAAGTGCAAGACTTTGACCCCGCCCCCACCCCGTTTACCCTGCACTGGTCACGGGTTCAGCGGACGGGGCTGCCCGCAGGGCATTGCCTGCTGGCGCTGTGGCCTGCGCCAGTCAACGCGGATGCTTGTTTTGCCGCAGCGGGGTTTACCGTGTTTGGCGATCAGGACGAGGCCTGGGAGCGGGAGGCCGACGCCCTCCTGACCCGGCTGTTGAACTGGCTGGCGCAATTTGGCCCGCCACGTTTACTGAGTGTTCCGTTGCGTCCGGCGCGGCGCTGGTGGCAGTGGACGGAGCACGAACCCTTGCCCCTGCGCGAGCAAATCCAGTGGCCACAGGAACGCGACGAATTGCCGCCGTGCGTACTGGCGTTTGGCGACAGCCCCGTGCGCCTGCAAACCAGTTGCGGTCATCACCTGTACTGGCTAACCGTGCCGGACGCACCGACACTGGCCGTCCACATGCAGCAACTGGCCGGGCCGCATCCCCGCCAGGAAACCCCGCTGGACTGGTCGGCCATGGCGGCTTGCCAACCAGAATGATGGCTTGGTAATTTCGGACTGTCCGCTCCGTGATAGCCTTGCTCAACCCAAGTCGAAGAAAAAAGCGTCAAGGTATTGCACGCCAAGATCGGTCAATTGACGCTGTGGACGGAAAAATTGTTCAGCCAAGTGGAGCGACTTCTTGGCACAAAATAGACAGCGTCATTGAAAATACGTTACTCGTAATATGCTTGGCACTGGGGACGGTCGGAATTTCCACTTCCTCACGCGCAGAGAGTTTGCCAAAACAATGGGCAACGATACAGTCCACAAGTCTTAAAGTTTTTGTCACGTCTGAAAAGCCAGAAGTTTCCATGAAGATACTTGCTGCATCCGACACTAAGAAGCCACTGTATGAGCTGACATGCAATAAAGGTGATACCGTAGATGCAAATGGCGTTGAGTATTACCGTATGTTCCAATGCTACTTGTTTCCGATAACAGGAGAGCCTTCTGATTTACTATGGGGTGCGGAGTCTTGGGCTGTAAAAGCATATGAAACCAGGGGAGTTTTTACATATGAACAGCTTATTGGCCCATGCAAAAGTGATCTCAACTATGGACAGCATAGAGTTTTTTATATGCGAGGAATGAGATTAGAGTTAAGTATTTCAAACTTTAAATCCCCACTAATCGCGGACATGATTTCTGGTAGGGCATCACCTAAATTTAGTTTCGATTTGGATATTAAGGTACAGCCGAACACTAACGCAGTAAGCGAAATAACAGCACCTCCAGCCGAAAACTATTGTGGTGGTTACGATAAGTTAAACGCTAACGGGGAAGCCGTGTACCATCGGTTCTAGCTGCGTGGTGTGTGCGTTCCTACCCCAACGATCAACCTGTGGCTGTGTTGCAATGAGAACCCCATTCGATTCCCGTCCCACCACCTTGCCAGACTTCCTCTCCCGCATCCCCCACTTGTGACTGGCGGGCCGGTCTCTGCTAAGTGTCCCGGCCTAGGTCACCGTTATCGTTTTGGATAGGTACGCACACTCATGGCTTGCCAGGCGAAGTGGCCATTTTGCTCGGACAGCAGGCGTTCGATGTCTTTTAGCACGGGCTGACCGACGGGTACTGCTCCGCTAATCTGACTGACGCCGTACCAGTTTTTCGGTGTGCGGGGCAGGGCAATCACCACGACCTGATCCAGCCCGAAGGGAGGGGTGACGACGATGCGATCCTGCTCGGCACTGCCAGGTAGTACCAGCATTTGCCGCGCCGGATGGCGCACTTCTTCGCTGGCTTTTTGCGGATACAGTACCGACACATTGCCGCCAGCGTCGATGTCCAGAATCAGCAGGTGTGCGGCGGCATCACTTTGCACATTGAAGGCGAAGGTTTCGCCCGCCACAAAAGTGTTACCCCGTGTGGCAGGGTCGGTTTCCACTCGCACGTTGAATTCGGGGCGATTGTTGGACACCAGGTTGCGCCACCACACTTCGGCACGCAGGCGTTGCAGCAGCGCGGCATTCACACCGGGGAAGCGCGCAATCGGGTCGCCGGAACCCGCCTGCAATTCCACGGCATTGTCTACCGCGACAAGTTGCAGCGCCGCTTGTTCTGTTGGCGGCACCAATTGAATGCCGTTGAGGTTAGCCAATGCCCCGCGCACATCACCTAGCGTCGGATCGACGCGCAAACGGAGGTACTGCCCCAACGCTGGCACCGGCTTGTTGCCGCCCTTGGGGGTGCCGATGTCAAACAGCGGTGCCGCTGCGAGTTGTTTGGTGTCTTCTTGCAAGCTGGGCAGGCGCTGTGGGGTATGGCCATATTCACGCTCTTCCATGAAATGCAACACGGCCTGATGTAGTTCGCCGTAGTCAATTTTGCCGTCGCCATTGGAGTCCGCCGCCAATTGGCCATTCAGCACGCGCAGCAGGGTGTCGGTCAGAGCGCCGTGCGGACGGTTGTCAACCGTGGGTAAGGCAATCAAATCGCTGTTCTGGATGTCACGCGCGGGCTCACGGTCGCTGGCGGCGGACAAGAACATCACCCGCTGATAAGGGTAGGGCGCTGCTGTGGCTTTCTGATTGACTGTATTGCTGGATAAGCCGCCTTGCATCATGGCGTCACCAGCAAAGGTGATGGGAACCTGCCGAAAATGCGCCTTGCGCCCCGGCGTGATCGAGCGCACCAGATTGCCGGAATAGCAGGAGTCGGCAATCATCATGACGTTACGGTTTTTTTCCAACTCCAAGAACAGCGGGCGCAAATGAGTCTGGCCGATAATCAGTACCTCGCCCAAGCGTTTTTGCCGCGCCAGCTCGCCCAGTTGATCCGGGCTGGGGGCATCCACCGGCACAAAAGCCCCGGAGGAATAAGGCAGCGGTAGGTTGACGTGGGTATCCAGCGCGCTGGTGCCGTGACCGGAAAAGTAGACCAGCACAAAATCACCCGGCGCACTGCGCTGGCGCAGTGCGGCCAGTTGCTTGAGGATATTGTCATGCGTGGCCTGCCCATCGGTCAGGGTGACGATATTGGCCGGGTCGAAGTTCCAGCGCTCCACCAAGGATTTCTGCAAGGCGCGCACATCGCTCACGGCGCCCTCCAGTTGCCCCACGTTTTCATAGGCATTGATACCAATCAACAAGGCAACCGGCTTGGCCAGTGCTACCTGGGTGGCACACAACAGCAACCCACCCAACAACCATGTCCTGAATTTCATGTGATACTCCCCGTGGTGATGAATGCAGCGCATTGTGCCCAAATACGCCACAAAATGCAGCCTATTTGTCGTTAGGCAGGAGTCTGGTAAGGTTGCAGCCCCGTTTAGACAGGATAGACCATGAATTCCAACCTCACCCGTTACGCTTGGCTGTCGATTGCCGCCGCTTTATCGACCATGGCGCTGAAAACCTTGGCTTGGTGGCTGACCGGATCGGTCGGCTTGTTGTCCGACGCTATCGAATCACTGGTCAATCTGGCCGGGGCGTTGATGGCGTTGTGGATGCTGAAACTGGCCGCCACGCCTGCTGACGTCGAACATCCGCATGGTCACAGCAAGGCGGAGTATTTCTCCAGCGCCTTTGAAGGACTGCTGATTTTTCTGGCTGCCCTCAGTATCGCCCAAACCGCCCTGCAACGACTACTGCACCCACAAGCACTGGAAGCCGTCGGCGCAGGGCTGGTGGTGTCCGCGCTGGCTTCACTGATTAACTTGGTTGTCGCACGCATCCTGCTACGCGTTGGACAGACGCAAAACTCCATCACCCTGGAAGCCGATGCGCAACACCTGATGACCGACGTGTGGACTTCCGCCGGGGTCATGGTTGGCATCGCGTTGGTATTGCTCACCGGCTGGCTGTGGCTGGATCCGGCCATCGCCCTGCTGGTGGCGGGGAACATCCTGTTCACCGGCTGGCAATTGCTGCGCCGCTCCGCCGATGGCCTGCTGGATGCCGCCCTGCCACTGGCCCAACGCCAGCAAATCGACCGCGTGTTAGACGACTTTCGTGCCCAAGGACTGGATTTTGATGCCATCAAAACGCGCCAAGCGGGGCAACATACTTTCATCACCCTGCATGTCCTGGTGCCGGGGCATTGGCCGGTGCAACAAGGCCACGACTGCTGCGAAAACGTCGAGCAGGTGCTACGCCAAAATGTCCCCGGTGCGCATATCATCACCCACCTAGAACCGTTGCCAGCCTCTGCCAGCACGCATTCGGGCCTATGAGCCGCGAGGCAATATGGATGCAAAGCGCGCTGCCTTGTTCCCTGGGTACAGGCAATAAAAAACCCCGCCGTGAGGCGGGGTGTCACAAGGACCGTCACATTTGAGGGTTATGCTTTCGGTGCCTTGCTGGCGGCTCTTGGTGCTGTCGGCTTGGAGGAGGGCTTGGCAGCATCAGGAGCAGCGTCGGGGGACGATGTCACTGGCGTGACATCGCGTTCAATCAGCCACTTGGCAATCGCCGGGGCCAGTTCTTTTTGCGAACGGGAGCCGACGAACACGCCGATATGACCGCCCTGGAACTTGTACAGGGTCTTGTCGGTACTGCCGATGTGGTCGTTCAGCGGCATGGTGGCGGCGGGCGGTACCAGATGGTCGGCGGAAGCATAAATGTTCAGCACGGGCATCGTCACATTCGCCAGATTCACGTTGCGCTCGCCCACTTGCAATTGACCTTGAATCAGCTTGTTGCCTTGGTAGCAGTCCTTGACGAACTGGCGCAGACATTCACCGGCTTGGCCGGGGCTGTCGAAAATCCATTTTTCCATGCGCAGGAAGTTCAGCAGCTTTTCCTTGTCTTCCATGACTTCCAGCATATCGACGTACTTCTTGATGTTCAGGTTGAACGGCATCAACATCAAAAAGCCATCGTTCAGCAGGTTGCCGGGCACTACGCCGTAGGTGTCCACCAACTCGTCCACATTCATGGTCTTGGCCCATTTGAACAGCAGACCTTCGTTGGTGGAGAAGTCGAACGGCGCAACCAAGGTAATCAGGCCATGCACCTTTTCGGGGTGCAGCGCGGAATAAATGGTGGAGAAAGTGCCGCCCTGGCAAATGCCCATCAGGGAAACCTTTTCGCTGCCCGCATCCTTGCGCACCGCATCCACGCAGTTGTTCAGGTAGCCGTTGATGTAGTCGTCCATGCTGAGGTAGCGGTCGGAGCCGCTGGGGTAGCCCCAGTCGATGATATACACGTCCAAGCCTTGGTTCAGCAGATTGCGGATGAAGCTGCGATCGGGCTGAATGTCCAGCATGTAGGGACGGTTCACCAGCGCATACACCACCAGCACCGGCACGCCGCACGCCTTGGCCTTTTCAGGCTGGTAGCGGTACATGGTCAGCTTGTCTTCGGTGTAAACCACTTGCTTGGGCGCGGTGCCCACGTCAATGGCATCGACATCGGTCAGCAGTGTGGCACCCTTGACCAGTTTGCTGTTCATTTCACCCAAGTGCTTCATGGCCGACTTGGCATCGAGTTTGGAAAAAGGAGTAGGCATGGCAGTTATTCCTTGTTTTGCGCAGCTTGCAGCTTGGCCTTCAAGCCCTTCACTTCCTTGCGCAAGTCGTAAATCAGTTTATACACTTCGTCCATTTCCGAGCGACGGGCGATCGGCAAATCGCTCAGTTGTTCTTCCAGCATTTCGTGGTACAGCTTGCGTACCGTGAAACCGGCGCTGGTCATGGCATTACGCTTGGCGGAGAAATCGTCGCTGTAAAACAGCTTGTTGAATTCTTTCTCGTTGGTGTCAATCCACAGGTTGAAAAAGTCGTCGAACTTTTCAAATTTTTCCCCTGCGGCTGTTTTTTCCACCATCAGCTTGCCCAGCTTCTGATTGGCCTCGGCGGCGGTCGCCTGCATCATGCGTTGATATTCAATCGCGGCGGCGACAAACTCCAAGATGGCCTTGGCACAAGCCGACATGTGCTCGATTTTTTCTCTATCCTTGCCCAGTGCGGGCACGCCAAAAATCTTGCCGCTGGTGTTTTCGAACAAGGTATACATGGCTTCCATGCGCTTGGCCAAAAATTCCGGCTGCAAATCATCTGCGGAGAATTGACCTTTCAGCAGGTGTTCCATTTGGCTTTTGGATGCATCCACAAAGGGGCGGCTATATTGTTGTACCGCATCCAGGTAAGCCGTGGCCTGTTTTTGCAAGTGAGTCCAGGCATCCACATCCAGGTGGAAGACGCGATTAGCCATTTCCTGAGCTTTTTCACCGCTGAACAGGGCACTGTAAGTCGCGGGATCCAGGCTCTTTTCTTGCATGGCTTGCAACAGGGGTTGCCAGAATTCGTACAGCTTTTGCATGGCATCGTTACCGGCCAATGCTTTGCTGAAAATGTCCTTGTTCAAGATGCCGTCGGCACCGGCAGGGAAAGCGGCAAACGCAGCCTTGCTCCATTGCGCAAACGGATTGTCTTGCGGGGCAGTTTGATACAGCGACTGCAAGTTGGATTGCAACGCAGAAAATGCCTGCTGCTGCATCTTCATCCAGCCGTTGATGTAATCGTTAGGTGTGTCCACTATCATTCCTTTTCTTGATCAAGGGAGATGCAACGCGTTGAACTCCCTGCGGGTGCAGAACACCCGCAGGGCGCGCTGCGGGAAAAATCAGGCCGCCTTGTTGGTGTTGGCCAGATCGATGAAGTTCTTCAGAACGTCACGGCTGATCGCCAGTTGCTTTTCGTAAGCAGAGATCCAGTTTTCCTGGGCCTTCAGAGCTTCTTCGGAAGCAGTGGTGGCGCTGGTGCTGACGCTGGTGAACCAGTTGTTGAATTGCTTCACAGCTTCAGTGGTTTGGGCATTTTCAGGCAGACCAGGGATGGTGGTGAAAGCAGCGTGGGCCTTGCTCATGGCGTCCAGCCATTGCACGCGCAGTTCTTTTTGCACGCTCATCAGGTTGCCCAGGGCTTGCTTTTGGGTGTTGCTCAGCAGATCGAAGTATTCCAGTTGCTTGTTCATGTTGTTTCCTTTCAGGAGGGAGGTTAAAAATCGTTTGGGTTATTCGCCCTTGCCGGGCGGGGTTTGTTTCAGTACATCAAAAAAACTTTTCGTCACTTCGCGGCTCATATCGAGCTGTTTGCTGACAATGTCTTGCCAGGCTTGTTGCGCCTTGGCGCCATGCTCGCTCATATAGCGTTGCTGCAAATCGCGCAGCGCGTCGCGCAGAGCCTGATTTTCATTTTTCAGGTTCAGGTTTTCCTTCACCTGCTCGTCATATCTCGACTGCGGCACAAAGCCAAAGTTCTGATAAAAGCCGCTCATCTGCTCCATCATTTTTTCCGCAGTGGGAAAATCCGGCTTGTCGGATGACATGCCCCAGAATTTTTTCGCGGCCTCCACGCCTTGATTCTGGGCGACTTTGTAAAACTCGGCCATGCCCTGCTGATAAACTGGATTGCTCAACATTTCCATCATCATGCGCATTTGTTGTTCGGTCAGCATGCTTTATTCCTCGCTGGTTGGCTTGTGGGCGGGTGCTTCGGGCGGAGGGTTGCCCGTCCACAAGCCCCAAGGATTGCTCATCATGCGGAACATGTCCGCGTCGCGCATGGTGCCAAACTGCTTCAACCAGGAGCCCAGCATGCCAAAGTAATTTTTCAAGTCCCAGCCGGAATTCAGCATAAAGGGCAACGAGCGATTCAAATCGCGGATGTAGGCACGCACCACATAGCCAACGTTGATGTCGGGATCGCCAAAGGCCTCCAGATGCGCCTTCAGTTTTTCGTATTCTTCTTCATCCAAACGGATGGTAATAGGTTTGAGTGCCATACATATTCCCTCTATATGTGTTCTTGACGTGGGCGCATTGTACAACAAACGTAATACGATGCAACTATAAAATGACGGAGTATTGAAAAAAGTTGAATTTTTTATCGCCAGTTGCAGAATCACGGCCTGATGGAAACGGGCAGGCTGTTTTAACAGATAAATTTTAAGGGCGATAGCCCGGAAAGGCGTGATGATGTGGCGTTTGTTATTTTTATTATTAGCTTGCAGCCCACTCTTTGCGGCACCATTGCCGCGAAATTTTGGTTATGTGTTGCAGGCGGATGTGCTGGCTCCCAGTCGCGCTGCGGCCATTCAGCGCCTGGCCGGGCGGGATTGGCTGATTCTGGATACCGCGTTTTCTTCGGACGAGGATTGGCAGCCGCAGGATTTGGCCGCCCTGCATGCCCGTGGGCAAACCGTGTTGGCGTATTTTTCCATCGGTGAGGCGGAAAAATACCGCCGCTATTGGCAACCCGGCTGGGCGCGGCACAAACCGGCCTGGCTGCTGAGTGAAAACCCGGATTGGCACGGCAACTATCGTGTGCGCTATTGGCACCCCGATTGGCAGGCGCTGATTCTGGCGCGGCTGGATGAGTTGTTGCAGGCCGGCTTTGACGGCATGTATCTGGACATTGTAGATGGCTTTGAATTTTTCGAGCGCGGCCAAGCCGGGCGGCGCAACCCGGACACCGGGCGCAGTTACCGCGCCGACATGATCGCCTGGGTGCAACGCCTGGCGCAGTACGCCCGCCAGCGCAAGCCCGGCTTTCTGGTGGTGCCGCAAAACGGCGAGGATTTGCTGGTGGATGCAGGCTACCGCGCCAGCATCGACGCCATCGGCATCGAGGATTTGTTTACCGACGGCGACCAGCGCCAGCCGAAAAATCACAGCGAGGACAATCTGGCTTTGCTGCATTTATTGCAACCCAAGCCAGTGCTGCTGACTGAATACCCCACCCAGCCCAAACTGCAACAACAAGTGCGCCAGCGCGCCAGCCAGGCCGGGCTGAT
>DHYQ01000037.1:37269-37496 GCA_002414205.1 Gallionellaceae bacterium UBA5126
ATGACGGCCTCGCCGCGCAATCCCCAGGCAAACCACACCGTGCCCACTGGCTTGTCCGGCGTGCCGCCGCCCGGCCCGGCAATCCCGCTCACCGCCAGCGCCACGTCGGCATGGCTATGCGCCAATGCCCCCGCCACCATCTCCCGCACCGTCGCCTCGCTCACCGCCCCGTATTGCAGCAACGTTTCAGGCGATACGCCCAACATCTCGATTTTCGCGGTGTTGGT
>DHYQ01000037.1:37591-38795 GCA_002414205.1 Gallionellaceae bacterium UBA5126
GCCTGCGCCACCCCGCCGCCGGTGCAGGATTCAGCGGTGGACAGCATCAAGCCGTGTTGAGACAGGAGCAAGCCGAGGTGGTGAGCGAGGGTGGGCATTTTTTGGATAAGGGGTAAGGGAGAAGCGGGAAGGGCAGTTATTCACGATCGGCAAACCAAATACTGGTCACACGTCCATCGGTTAATCCGTAAAAGTTGAAACGTAAATCCTGGGGCGATATTTCGTTAGTGCGCTCGTAAACAAGGCGACGCGTTCCAAACTTTGATGCGTATCGACTATCGTCTCCGATCTTGTGGGACATCTTTTTTTCAACGGCAACAACGTCATCTATCCGTTGCGGTTTACCCATTTTTTTGACCACCTCTGCCTCGGTTGCACCTATCCTGACTCCATGTTCGGACACAAAATCTGGCAAGCTGTTTTGGGGTGTAGCGCTAACGGGGCACATCGGACTTTGGGTGACGAAAATTCCGGTCAATTCCAATTTATTCGGCTGCTGTTCCGATGCCTCCAATTCCAACTCAAACCAAAGTTGCTGTCTGGCATCGTAGTAGCAATGTATGCGCAATGTTGGATCATCCGCATCCTTGCGGATAGACCCTTTGCCGTATTGCCGAACCAATTCTTTGGATTCTTTATTGGGAGGTGAAATGCAAATCTCCCCAATACATCTTGCAGGCGGGTTGTTCGCCGCAAATATGGGCGTTGCCATTAGGACGGTAGTGGCAAGCAACCAGCGCATTACAAGCTCCATTGCCTTTCTTCAGCCCTACACCCCCCTCAAATCCCTTTGAATATCCTCCACCGCTTCCAGCCCCACGGCGATGCGAATCAATCCATCGCTGATACCGGCGGCGGCGCGGGCTTCGGGGGTGATGCGGGCGTGGGTGGTGGTGGCGGGGTGGGTGATGGTGGTGCGGGTGTCGCCTAAGTTGGCGGTGATGGACAGCATTTGGGTGTTGTCGATCACGCGCCAAGCGGCTGCCTTGCCGCCTTTGACTTCAAATGACACGATGCCGCCGCCGGTTTTTTGCTGGCGCATCGCCAATGCGTGTTGTGGGTGCGAGGGCAGGCCGGGGTAGAACACGCGGGCGACGTTGGGTTGTTGCTCCAGCCAGGTGGCGAGTGCCAAGGCGTTGGCGCTGTGCGCGTCCATGCGCAGCTTCAGGGTTTCCATGCCTTTCAAAAATACCCAGGCGTTGAA
>DHYQ01000037.1:39045-40063 GCA_002414205.1 Gallionellaceae bacterium UBA5126
ACGGCGGCAATGGCGCGCACGTCGGAGATTTCGGTCAGCGGGTTGGACGGGGTTTCCAGGAAAAACAACTTGGTGTTGGGGCGCACGGCGGCTTGCCATTGCGCCACGTCGGTGGCGGACACGTAGGTGGTTTCCACGCCGAATTTTTTAATCACGTTGTTGAACAGGTTGACGGTGGAGCCGAACAGGCTTTGCGAGGCGACGATATGGTCGCCCGCCTGCAACAAGCCCATGACGCAGGACAAAATCGCCGACATGCCGGAGGCGGTGGCGACGCAGAATTCCGCGCCTTCCAGGGCGGCCAAGCGCTCCTCGAACATGCTGACCGTGGGGTTGGTGAAGCGCGAGTAGATGTTGCCCGGCTCGTTGCCGATAAAGCGGGCGGCGGCCTGGGCGGCGTTTTCAAACACAAAGCTGGAGGTCAGAAACATGGCCTCGCTGTGTTCGCCAAACGGCGAGCGCGTGGTGCCGCTGCGCACGGCCAGGGTTTCGGGTTGGTAGTCAAAATCGTCGGTCATGGTTGCTCCGGGAGGATGGAGTGAAGTTTTTTGGCGTAGGGTGGATAAGCGCCACAGGCGCGCATCCACCGGATTTCAGGCAGGGTCGGTGGATGCGCGCGATGCGCTTATCCACCCTACGGCGGTGATTACTCGTCTTCCGGCGCTGGACTCAGCGGCCCGCGCTGGTTGGCTTTGCCGTTGCTGCGGCGGGCTTCGATGGCGTCGAGATAGGCTTGCGACACTTTGCCGGTGATGTACACGCCGTCAAAGCAGGAGGCGTCGAAGTTATTGACGCCGGGGTTGGCCTTGTGCACGGCGGCTTTCAGGTCGTCTAGGTCCTGATAGATGATGTTGTCCGCGCCGATTTCGCGGCAGATTTCCGCGTCGCTGCGCCCGGTGGCAATCAGCTCCTTGGGGCTGGGCATGTCGATGCCATACACGTTGGGGAAGCGCACGGGTGGGGCGGCGGAGGCGAAATACACCTTGCGTGCCCCGGCGTCGCGGGCCATTTGCACGAT
>DHYQ01000037.1:40093-50189 GCA_002414205.1 Gallionellaceae bacterium UBA5126
GTGGTGCCGCGCACGATGGAGTCATCCACCAGCAGCACGTTTTTGCCCTTGAATTCCACGCCAATGGCGTTCAGTTTCTGCCGCACGGATTTTTTGCGCATGGCCTGCCCGGGCATGATGAAGGTGCGGCCAATGTAGCGATTCTTCACAAAGCCTTCGCGGAATGGGATATTCAAACGATTCGCCATTTGCAGCGCGCTGGGGCGACTGGAATCGGGAATGGGAATCACCACGTCGATGTCATGTTGTCCCCACACTCGCAACAACTTGTCGGCCAGGTATTCGCCCATGTACAAACGGGTTTCATACACCGATACGCCGTCGATCACCGAGTCCGGGCGGGCCAGATAGACGTATTCAAAAATGCAGGGGTTCAGGCTGGATTCGGCGCTGCATTGCTTGCTGTGCACATTGCCTTTGAAATCAATGAAGATCGCTTCGCCGGGGGCCACGTCGCGCACATACTGGAAGCCCAGGGTATCCAGTGCCACGCTTTCCGACGCCACCAAGTATTCCATGCCGTGTTCAGTCTGGTTGCTACCCAATACCAACGGACGGATACCAAAGCTGTCGCGGAAAGCCAGCAGGCCATAGTCGGCAATCATGGCCACCACGGCATACGCGCCTTCGCAGCGGCGGTGCACGCTTTCGACGGCGGCAAAAATGGTGTCGGCATCCAGACGGGTTTGTTTGGTGCGACGTTGCAGTTCGTGTGCCAGTACGTTGAGCAACACTTCCGAGTCGGAGTTGGTGTTGACGTGGCGCAGATCGTCTTCAAACAGCGCCTGGCGCAGCACTTCAGTGTTGGTCAGGTTACCGTTATGACCCAGCATGATGCCGAAGGGCGAGTTGACGTAGAACGGCTGTGCTTCGTTGTGGTCGATGGCCGAGCCTGCGGTCGGATAACGCACATGGGCAATCCCGGCATTGCCGGGTAAAGAGCGCATGTTGCGGGTGCGGAACACGTCGCGCACCAAGCCGTTGCCTTTGTGCAGGTGAAAGGTGTTGCCATTGAGGGTTGCGATGCCTGCGGCATCCTGCCCCCGGTGCTGCAACACTTGCAGCCCGTCGTATAGCAGTTGATTAACAGGGGTTTGCGCAATGACGCCAAGAATGCCACACATAACGTGTTCCTAAGTTAACGAAGAGGTTTGTAATTAATGCGCTGGGCGACTTCTGCCGGCAGATAGTCGCGGGTTTGCATGCCAATGTCCGGCGCAATGTTGGAAATAGCGGATTCTGTCCATAGGGTGTTTTGCGGCAAACTGGTCAAGCCAGCCAGCCAGATGAGCACCAGCAAAATCAGCAGGCCACGCCCCACACCAAAAATGACGCCCAATATCTTGTCTACCTTACCCAAACCGATGGCTTTGACCAGTTTGAAAAAACCGATAATGACCAAGCCCCAGATCAACAGGGTGACCAAAAACAAAATCGAATAAGTCACTGCGGTCAGCAAAATTTCTGGATGGATAGGCAGTTGATTGGCCAAATCCGGGGCAAAGCGGCGACTAATCAGCAGTGCGATGGGCCAGCCAAACATCGACAGCAATTCATATACAAAGCCGCGATACCAACCAAGGGCAATCGACAGCCCCATGATGATGATCACGCCAACGTCCAGGATGTTCATTTAATTGGAATCAGGGAAGTACGGGTACCTTGCTTCAGCAACAACTGACGGGCCTTCTCGGCTTGTGCCTTGTCCGGGAAGGGGCCGATTTGTATCCGGGTGTAGCTGCCACTTTGCTCGGTGTTCACTTTCAAATAATTGGCACGCAACTTTTCCGCCACGTGATCGGCCATCTTGGGGTTACTGAATTTACCCACCTGCAACATATAGTGCACTTCGCCCCGGTCACCGTTCATGGCGGGAATCACCACCAACGGCTTTTGCGGTGCGGCTTTGGTCACCACTGGGGCGACGTTTTCAGTCGGTGCTGGTGGCGCTTCGACGACACTGTGCTTTTCAGGTTCGACGACAGGTGCCTCCACGACTGGCGCGGGCGCCTCGGCAGCCGTCGGCATCGAGGCTGGTGAGGGCGCGGCAGGTGCGGGTTGATTTTCCGGCGGAGGAATGTCCAGGCTGATGTTTTGGCTGGTCGAGCGTGGTTCGCTATCGAGTACCATCGGTAAGGTGACGACCATCAGCAGGGTGAAGGCGGCGGCCCCCATCAAGCGGTGGCGTGTCTTGCGCTGCAAGGTCTGTTCATCGACACTGAGTTCTTTTGTCATGGTTGACTGCAATTCCTGAAAAATTGTCCACTAGGCAAAACAACGGTGCCGGACGGCAGCCGTTCGGTTGAACTGGCAGTGGTCAGCCGTGCGAGCGCAGGTTTTGTAGTACCTCTGCCACGGTATAGAACGAACCGAATACGGCGATTCTATCATCTTCACCGGCGACATGACAGGCGTGGCGGTAGGCAGTACGCGGATCAGGGAAGGTCAAAATCTCTCCGGTCACCCCTTGAGCCCGCAATGCAGCGACCAATTGCTCAGCACGTGCGCCACGCGGCACGTCCAGCGTGGCCAATAACCAGACATCAAATTGTGCCCGCACGGCAGCAATCACCCCGGCCATGTCCTTGTCCTGCAACATGCCCAACACGGCGTAGCGGCGCGGCGCGGGCAGCAGGGCCGCCAGGTTGCTGGCGAAACTGCGTGCCGCATGCGGATTGTGTGCCACATCCAGAATCAGTGCCGGTTTGCCCGGTATCACCTGGAAGCGCCCGGCCAGCGTCACCTCCACCAGCCCGCGCCGCACCGCGCTCATGTTCACCGGCAGCCTGTCGTGCAACACCGCCAGCGCCGCCAGCACCGCGCTGGCATTGCCCAACTGGAATTGGCCGCGCAGCGCCGGATAAGGCAGGGCAGCGCGATTGCCCAGCGGGCAGTCGAAATCCCATTGCTGCGGCGGCAGCGGTGATGGCTCGGCTTTGGCAATTGCCAGTGGCGACGACACCTGCGCCTCGGTGGTGGACACCACGCGGTAATTGAATTCTTGCCCGATACACCACAGCGGCGCGCCAATGTGGGCAGCGTGTTCCAGCAAAGACTGCGGCGGCGCAGAATCGGCGCAAATCGCCACCTTGCCGGGGCGGAAAATCCCAGCCTTTTCAAAACCAATCGCCTCGCGGGTGTCGCCCAGATAGTCGGTATGGTCAATATCCACGCTCGTCACAATAGCGCAGTCGGCATCAAACACATTCACCGCATCCAGCCGCCCGCCCAGCCCAACTTCCAGTATCGCCACCTCCACCTGCCGCGCCTGAAACAACTGCATCGCCGCCAGCGTGCCGAACTCGAAATAGGTTAGCGCCGTCTCACCCCGTGCCGCCTCAATTGCCGCAAACGATGCACACAGCTCGTCATCGCTGACTTCCCACTGGTCAATGCGCACCCGCTCGTTGTAGCGCAACAAATGCGGCGAGGTATAACAACCGACGCGAAATCCGGCAGCGCGATACATCGCCTCCAGCATAGCGCACACCGAGCCTTTGCCATTGGTGCCGCCGACGATGATGACCGGGAAATCCGGCTGCAACTGCATGCGGTTTTTAACCGTGGCGACACGCGCCAAGCCGAGTTCTATGGTCTTGGGATGCAACGATTCCAGATAGGACAGCCAGGCGGGGAGGGTGGTGGGTGAAGTCATGGCAATATGAGCAGCCGCATGCGCAGCATGAATTCCGGCAACGATGGGTTAAAAAAACCGGGCGGGTGGCCCGGTTTGCATAGCAGTTTAAACCGCCTCAATCTCCGCCACCGGGCTTTGTTTGCCCAGCAGGGTGATGAGTTGGGCGAGTTGGTCGCGCATGTCGCGGCGATCGACGATCATGTCAATTGCGCCGTGTTCCAGCAGGAATTCGGCGCGCTGGAAGCCTTCGGGCAGGGTTTCGCGCACGGTTTGTTGAATGACGCGGGCACCGGCGAAGCCAATCAGCGCGCCGGGTTCGGCAATCACGATGTCGCCCATGAAGGCGAAGCTGGCGGACACGCCGCCCATGGTGGGGTCGGTCAGCACGGACAGGAAAGGCTGTTTGACTTCGCTCAACTGGGTCAGCACGGCGCAGGTTTTGGCCATTTGCATCAGCGAAATCAGGCCTTCTTGCATACGCGCCCCGCCGCTGGCGGCGAAGCAGATGAAGGGGCATTTTTGTTCCACGGCGGTTTGCACGCCGCGCACGAAGCGCTCGCCGACCACCGAGCCCATGGAGCCGCCCATGAAGTTGAATTCAAACGCCGCCGCCACTACCGGATGGGCGTGGATGCTGCCTTGCATGACCACCAGCGCGTCGTCTTCGTTGGTGGATTTTTTCGCGGCCAACAGGCGTTCGGGGTATTTGCGGCTGTCCTTGAATTTCAAGGGGTCGATGGGCAACACTTCCGCGCCGATTTCAAAACGGCCTTCGCCATCCAGCAGCAAATCCAGCCGCGCCCGCGCCGACAGGCGATGGTGATGCAGACACTTGGGGCAGACGTTCTGGTTTTTTTCCAGATCGGCGTAGTACAGCACGGCCTGGCAGGCGGGGCATTTGTGCCACAAACCTTCCGGCACGTTCTTCTTGGTGTCGCCCTCGCGGCGTTTCATCTTGGGGGGCAACAGTTTTTGGAACCAGGTCATGGTGTACTCCTTTCAGATTTTTTCATGGTGGATGCGCTGATGCTTATCCACCCTACGACTGCTTTCTCTATTCCCGCCCCCTTGCAGGGGGAGGGGTAGGGTGGGGGTAGAGGCGTTCCATCCCATGCCACGCTTTCACCCCCATCCCAACCTTCCCCCTTAAAGGAGGAAGGCGTTTTATGCTTGTGCCACAGCTTGTTTCAAACCGCTGACCAACGCGCCAACCTTGGCGACCACGTTGTCGGGCGTGGAATTTTCAATTTCCTGCACGATGCGGCTGCCGACCACCACGCCGTCGCACAGTTTGGCTACGGCCAAGGCGGTATCGGCGTCGCGGATGCCAAAGCCGACGCCTATCGGCAGGCGGATGTGCTCACGCAGTTGCGGCAGTTTATCGGCGATGCCTTGCAAATCCAGATTGCCCGCGCCCGTCACACCCTTGAGCGAGACGTAATACACATAGCCACGCGCCAGTTGCGCGACTTGGCGGATACGGCTTTCTGGCGTGGTGGGGGCCAGCAGGAAAATCGGCGCGAGGTTGTGGCGGTGCAAATGGGTGAAAGCCTCATGGCTTTCTTCCGGCGGGAAATCCACGGTCAGCACGCCATCCACGCCCACTTCCGCGCAGCGTTGGGCGAAGGTTTCCCAGCCCATGGCTTCCACCGGGTTGCCGTAGCCCATCAACACCACCGGGGTGCGGCTGTCCTGCTGGCGGAATTGCGCCACCATCTCCAGCACATTGCGCAGGCTGACGCCATTTTTCAGGGCACGCTCGGAGGCGCGTTGAATGGTGGGGCCGTCGGCCATGGGGTCGGAGAAGGGCACGCCCAGCTCCAGAATGTCGGCCCCGGCGGCCACCAGTGCGTGCAGCAGCGGCACAGTCAGTTCTGGCGACGGGTCGCCTGCGGTAATGAAGGGAATCAAAGCCTTGCGTGCGCCCAGCGCGGCAAAAGTTTGGTCGATGCGGTTCATAGTGTGATTCCTGTCAAGCGTGCCACGGTGTTGATGTCCTTGTCGCCGCGCCCGGATAGGTTGACCAGCAGCACTTGCTCCTTGTCCATGCTGGGGGCGATTTTGGCGGCGTGCGCCAAGGCGTGACTGGATTCCAGCGCCGGAATGATCCCTTCAAAGCGGCACAAGTCATGGAAAGCCTGCATGGCTTCGTCGTCGTTAATGGCGACATACTGGGCGCGGCCCAAGTCCTTCAGCCAGCAGTGTTCCGGGCCGACACCGGGATAATCCAGCCCGGCGGAGACGGAGTGGGTTTCGATGATCTGGCCGTTGTCATCCTGCATCAGATACACGCGGTTGCCGTGCAGCACGCCGATTTTGCTGTTGGAAGTCAGCGGCGCAGCATGCGAGCCACTGGCAATGCCATGTCCACCGGCTTCCACGCCAATCAGTTGCACGCCGGGCACTTCGATGTAGGGATGGAAAATCCCGATGGCATTCGAGCCGCCGCCGACGCAGGCAATCACCGCATCCGGCTGGCGACCAATCATTTCCGGCATCTGCACCTTGGCTTCTTCGCCAATGATGCACTGGAAATCGCGCACCATCATCGGATAAGGATGTGGCCCGGCAGCGGTGCCAAAAATGTAAAAGGTGTTTTCGACATTGGTCACCCAATCCCGAATCGCCTCGTTGCAGGCGTCTTTCAGGGTCCTGGAGCCGCTTTCCACCGGCACCACCTTCGCGCCCAACAGCTTCATGCGATACACATTCGGCGCTTGGCGCTGCACGTCCTCCGCGCCCATATACACCACGCACTCCATGCCATAGCGCGCCGCCACGGTGGCCGAGGCCACGCCGTGCATGCCCGCGCCGGTTTCCGCGATCACCCGCTTCTTGCCCATGCGCCGCGCCAGCAGTGCTTGACCGATGGCGTTGTTGATTTTGTGCGCGCCGGTGTGATTCAAATCCTCGCGCTTCAAATAAATCTGTGCCCCGCCCAGCCGTTGCGACCAATTTTTGGCGTGGTAAATCGGGCTGGGCCGACCGACGTAATGCTTTAATTCATAAGCGAATTCTGCCTTGAATTCCGGGTCATCGCGCAAACGCAAATACTCATCGCGCAATTGCTCCACAGCGGGAATCAAGGTCTCCGCCATATAAATGCCACCGAACGGCCCGAAATGACCGCCGTTGTCAGGAAAGTTGTACATGTTTAACCTCGTTGAGAAACGCTGCCACTCTGGCGGCGTCTTTAATGCCTTTGGCGGCTTCCACGCCGCTGGAGACGTCCACGGCGTAGGGCCGAACCTGGCGGATTGCGGCGGCGATATTGTGCTCGTCCAAGCCACCGGACAGGATCACCGGCAGCGGCAGGTCGGCGGGAATCAACGCCCAGTCGAAGGAGGCTCCGGTACCGCCGGGAATGCCTTCGACGTAGGCGTCCAGCAATAATCCCTGGGCCTGATGAAAACGCGCCGCGCATTGTAGCAAATCCACCCCGGCTTTGACGCGGATGGCTTTCAGAAAGGGTTTGCCAAATTGCGCGCAGTACTCCGGCGTTTCGTCGCCGTGGAATTGCAGTACATCCAGCGGGACCTGGGCACAAATCTCGCGCACGGTTTCGGGGGCGGCGTTGACGAACAGGCCGACCACGGTAACGAAAGGCGGCAGGGCGCGCAGCAACTCGGCGGCGCGGGCGGCCTCGATGTGGCGTGGGCTGGGCGGGTAGAACACCAGGCCAATGGCGTCGGCTCCGGCGGCGGCGACCAGGCGCAAATCCTGTTCACGGGTGATGCCGCAAATTTTGCTGCGGGTCATGGTTGTCCTTTCAAATTAAAGGGCTGTTGCTGTGGCAAGCCCCAGGCCGGGTCGTAGCGGATGGCGCGCAGGTACAGGCCGTCCGGCATAAAAGTTGGCGCGGCGCGGCTGCGTTGGCGGCTGGTGAGCACGTCGGCCAGCCAGTCGGGCGGGTATTTGCCTTTGCCGACGTAGAGCAGGCTGCCGACCAGATTGCGCACTTGGTGATGCAAAAAGGCGTTGGCGGCCAGATCGAAGGTGAACAGTTCGCCGTCTTGGCGGATGTCCAGTTGGTACAGGTGCTTGACCGGCGATTTGGCTTGGCATTCGGCGGCGCGGAAGGCGCTGAAGTCGTGTTCGCCCAGCAGATATTGCGCGGCAGCTTGCATGGCGGCCAAGTCCAGCGGGGCGTGAAACCAGCCGATTTGGCCGGATTGCAACGCCGGGCGGGTGGGGGCGTTGCGCAGCAAATAGCGGTAGCTGCGGCCCTGGGCGGAGAAGCGGGCGTGAAAGTCGTCGCTGACTGGATGCGCCCAGCGGACGGCAACATCGGACGGCAACAAGGCGTTGGCTCCGCGCACCCAGGCGGACAATGGGCGGCTGGTCTGGCTGTCGAAATGCACCACCTGCTCCAGCGCATGCACGCCGGTGTCGGTGCGCCCGGCGGCTTGCACGCTGACCGGGTGCCCGGCGATTTGGCTCAAGGCAAGTTGCAGGGTGTCTTGTACGGTGCGCCCCTCGCGCTGGCTTTGCCAACCGAGGTAGCCGCTGCCGTCGTATTCCACGCCGAGGGCGATTCTCATGCGGAGATCCACCAAAAAAGCAGGCCCGCCAGCAACAACAGCCCATCCAGCCAAGTGAAGGCGTGGCGCGGGAGTTGCAGCGCTTGCAATGGCGTGTTATCTGGCGTGTCGGCCAAGTCGTGCAGGATGTCCTGCCAGCGGCGACCACCACGCAGCATGCCGGCTTCGGCATATTGCAGGGTCAGCACCAGCCGGATGCTGAAGCGTTCGCGGGACAGACCCAGCCAGTGCAGCGGTGTGAGCAGACTATGGATGCCGCTCATCCATTGCGTCCGATCCAGTTTGTCCAGCAAAAAAGCCAGGCTGGCCAGTGCCAGCAGCAAACGGCTGAGTTGGGTCAGACCCTCTTGTACGCCTTCGTGGGTGGGGCTGAAATTGTCCAGTACGGGCAACAGCGCCACGCCGGGTACGTTGTAGGCATACACCAGCAGCAGTGTTAGCAGCAACCAGCGGGTGCGGCGCAGCAGTTGGCGCAGCTTGACGGGGGAAAAGTGCAGTGAAATCAGCAGGGTAAGCAAGGTCAGCCAGAGCAGCAACAGGAAAGGCAGACGCTGCACGGTGGTGACCAGCAGGCCCCAGACCAAGATTTGTGTTGCGGGATGGAACATTCAAAAGTGCAGGGGCGGTGAGCCCGCCCCTGTGGACTGCATCAGATTTTTTTCAGCATGGCTTGTGCTTCGGCCACCTGATCCGGGCTACCTTCGCGGGCCACTTCTTCCAGCAATTCCTTGGCGGATTGTGGATCGTCCATTTCGATGTAAACCCGTGCCAAGTCTAGCTTGTTGCCAACGCTTTGTGCGGCGGTGTTTTCACCGATGGGCACGTTGCTGGTTTCGCCACCGATGTTCAGGTTCAGACCGCCGAAATCCAGCTTCATGCTACTGGAGCCGGTCAAACTGCCGACATCTGGCAGGGGAGGCAAGTCCAGTGCAGGCATGCTGGATGTCAAGGCGGCGATGTCCGGTACGGCGAAATCCACACCGGCAGTCGAGAAATTGCTCGTGGCAGACAAGGTGCTCACGGCAGCGGTTTTGCTGGTATTGCTGGCGAACAGACTGTCAAAATCCGGCAGTGTGCTGCTGCCCGCATCGCTGCTCCCGGTAGCGGGAGTGCTAAACAGGCTGTCGATGCTGGCCGCTGTATTGTCGTTGCTCGCAGGCAGGCCAATATCCGGCAAGGCAAAACCAAGGTCACCCGATGGGAATACCAAGGGATCGGCGGCCACGGCAGGCGCGGGTGTGGGTGCGTCTGCGGTTGCAAAGCCGATATTGCCGGTGGAGAAGTTGCTCAGCGGATCAGCCGCGACGGCAGCACTGGAGGAAGTCAATTCACCGGGCATGGCAAACTGTATACCACCCGTGCTGAAGCTGGCGGTCGATTCCGCCGGTGCGGGGGCGGTTTTGCTGGGTGGCATGGTCAGTTCAACATTGAACTGCATATCCATCATAGGCAAACCTTCCGGCAGGTTGGCGGTGCTTTCGACAGCGGGGGCCATGGCGGGAATTTCAGGCATGGTGAAGTCCATGCTGACATTGGTATTGGCCTTGAATGCTTGCGTTGGCGGGATGGTGGGATGCATGGAGGTGACATCAAACACCGCCGCACTACCGGTGCTGTCACCGCGCATGGCGGGGTTTTCCGAAGTCGCGCCTGCGACATTGATGTCCAGACCGGTGCCTCCACCCTGTTGTGGCGTGACCACAGGTGTCTTGGAGGTGAAGGTGCCAATATCAAAATCCAGCATAGGCGCTGCGGCTGGCGGTGCTGCGCTGAATGCGGCGACTTTTTGGCTGTCCGCAACCGGGGCTTCCCCATCCGCCAAGTACAAGGAATTGCCAGGCTCCAGCTTGCGGCCCAATGCGGCCGCTTGCGCCCAAACATTTTCGTCCCCACTGTCTTTCAGTTGATGAGCGACAGC
>DHYQ01000037.1:50274-60280 GCA_002414205.1 Gallionellaceae bacterium UBA5126
ATGGTTGTTAGGCGTTTTCTTCAGGGCATCCTTCAAGATGTCTTCAGCCTGTACGTCACGACCAAAACTCAGGAACAGACGCGCCTCTTCAATGGGATCTTCCTCATCTTCCGCGTCGTCTTGCAAAGGCGTGTGATAGCTGCCGGTATTTTGGCCGGGATACATTGGCGGGATATTGCTGGAGGTCTCTTCGATGTCTTCCTGACGCGCGTTGTCGCCAGCCATGCTCAAGGCATTGTCATCCTCATCTTCATCTCTGGTGAAGGCAGAAGCAAACGATGGGGTTTCGTCAGCAGCCTCGGCCTGTTGTTTCCGACGGCGATTGATGAAGTAAGCTGCACCGCCCAAGGCGGCTAGACCACCCAAACCACCCACCACGTACAACGGGTCAATGCCTTCCACTGCTTGCACGGCAGGTTGCACCAAGGCCATGGCGTCATCCATCAGCGAGCCTTCGGCTGCGGCGGGGGGAGTGGCAGGTTTGGCGGGTGCGGGGACACTGGCTGGGCGCGGCATGGAAATCGCGCCGATTTCCTCGATATCCGAACCGGGAACGCCAGAGGTGACGGCACTTCCCGCCAAAGCGGCTACGGCACTGGCGACGCCCGATACCGGGTTGGCAGCAATCGCAGGCGCCGCTGTGGCAGCGGAGGCCTGTTTGACGAGATCCGCCTTCAGCTCGATCAAATGCTGTGCATCGGCTGCGTTTTTCGCGGCCGCTGCGGCACGTGCTTGCGCCTCTTGTGCGGCTTTGGATTGCGCAATCTGATCTTCCACCTTGGCATTTTTGCGATCTTGAGCTGTCGCGGCCTTGTCGGTCGGCGCATCGCCGGTGGACAGTTTCAACATGCCATTTGGATTGGCGGGGGCGGCGGCGGCCTTGTCGGCAACTGCGCTGCCGACTTTGCCGGAACTACTTTGGTTGGTGCTGGGGGCCGCTGTGTCGGTTTTTTCAGTGGGTTGTACGACTGCACCGGCCAGACGTTGCCGATAGGCTTGCCAATCCTTGGTCTGTACCTGAATTTCTTGTTTGGCGGTGTTTTGTGTCACGCCGTTGATTTCGTCCTGGGTAGGCACGCGCAGGATGGTACCCGCCTTGACCCGGTTCATATTGCTGCCGGTAAAGCGATCCGCATTGACCCGGTACATGGCCACGATCATGCGTTCCAGGCTGACATCGGCAGGGCGGGCGTTGGCCGCGACCTTGCTCAGGGTGTCGCCACGATGCACGGTGACGGTGCCCGCGCTTTCCGTATTGGCGGGGGCGGCTGATTTTTTACCCTTGGGGGTGGGCGTTTTCTCGACCAGGGTTTGTCGCTCGACCGGTGCTGGATTCGCGCTATCGCCAGCTTGAGGGGCGACCGGTTGAGCTTCGGCAGGCTTGGGTTGTTCCGGGTTGTAACCCACAGGATCCACCAGGAAGGTGAAATCACGTTGCAGTTTACCGGTCGCCCAGGTCAACTCCACCAGCAAACTGACGAAGGGAACGCTGATGGGTTGATCGCTGGTCACCACGATGGTTTTGCCATCATCACTGAGAGTGAACTTGAAGTTGATGCCGCTGGGGTACTCCAAACCGGCAATTTTGTAAGCTTCTGGCGAAGCCAACTTGGCCAGCAAGTCTACTTTCTCTTCTGTACTGACCGACTCCAGGCCAATTTTGGCTTGGAGCGGTTGTCCCAGCGCCGACGAGACATTAATGGCGCCCATACTGACTGCGGATGCTTGTGAAGACCAGGTCAACACTGCCATCCCCAGCAGTTTCATCAGTGATTTCTGCACGTTTATTCCTCCACCCGGTTGCAAAGCGAGGCGCAAAATAGCACCTTACAAATAACTCCACAAGAGGGTTTACTATTCCGGCTCATCCCGGAAGGTTAGTCCAAGTATTTTGCAATCAGGATTTCGGCAATTTGCACGCTGTTTAACGCAGCACCCTTGCGCACGTTGTCGCTGACCACCCAGAAATCCAGCCCCAGTGGATGGGAAATGTCTTCACGAATCCGGCCCACATAGCTCGCATCGTTGCCTGCGGCTTCAATCGCAGTGGGATAACCACCAGGCTTGCGCTCATCCATGACGATCACGCCAGGGGCTTTTTCCAACAGGGCACGGGCTTCTTCTGCGCTGATCTTGTTGCGGGTTTCGATATGCACGGCTTCAGAGTGACCATAGAACACCGGCACGCGCACGGCGGTGGGATTCACCTGAATGCGGTCGTCTTCCATGATCTTCTTGGTTTCCCACACCATCTTCATTTCTTCCTTGGTGTAGCCGTTTTCCATGAACACGTCGATTTGCGGCAACACATTGAAAGCAATGCGTTTTGGATACACTTCCACCACCGGATCCTGCGAGTTGAACAGGGCGCGGGTTTGCTCGGCCAATTCGTCAATGGCTTCCTTGCCAGTGCCGGACACGGCTTGATAAGTCGCCACGTTGATGCGGGTGATGCCCACGGCGTCGTAAATCGGCTTCAAGGCCACCAGCATTTGAATGGTGGAGCAGTTGGGGTTGGCGATGATGCCGCGATTCTTGTATTGGGCGATGGCGTGCGGATTGACTTCCGGCACCACCAGCGGGATGTCGCGGTCGTAGCGGAAGTGCGCGGTGTTGTCGATCACCACGCAACCGGCAGCGGCGGCGATGGGCGCGTATTTTTCCGACACGCTGCCACCGGCGGAGAACAGGCCGATTTGCGCCTTGGCAAAATCGAATTGATCCACGTCAATCACGGTCAGCTCTTCACCGTTAAACGTCACCTTGGAGCCAGCAGAGCGGCTGGAAGCCAGTGGATACAGGTTGCGCACGGGGAACTTGCGTTGTTCCAGAATGGCCAGCATGGCCTCACCCACCGCGCCAGTGGCGCCCAAGATACATACGTCGTACTGCTTGCTCATCATTATTTCCTTGTCAAATCAATTGAATCTTTGGGAGAAGGGGGAAGGGGGAAGAGAGAAGGGTAGGTCGCAGCACAAGGTTTACCCTTCTCCCTTCCCTCTTTTCCCTTCCCAGCCTTTTAAAGGGCCGCCACCACCGCGTCGCCCATTTCCACCGTGCCGATTTTTGCCATGCCTGCTTCGGCGATGTCGCCGGTGCGGTGGCCTTGTTGCAGGGTTTTGCGCACGGCATTTTCGATGCGCGTCGCCAGGTCTTCGCGGGCAAAGGTGTAGCGCATCATCATCGCCACCGACAAAATCGTCGCCAGCGGATTGGCAATGTTTTTGCCGGCGATGTCCGGCGCGGAGCCGTGGCAAGGTTCGTACAGCCCCTTGTTGTTGGCATCCAGCGAGGCGGAGGGCAACATGCCAATCGAGCCGGTCAGCATGGAGGCTTCGTCGGACAAAATGTCGCCGAAGATGTTGCCGGTCAAAATCACGTCAAACTGCTTGGGCGCACGCACCAACTGCATGGCGGCGTTATCCACGTACATGTGCGACAACTCGACTTCGGGGTATTCCTTGGCCACTTCGGTGACGATTTCGCGCCAGAACATGCTGGTGTCCAACACGTTGGCCTTGTCCACCGAGCACAGTTTCTTGTTGCGCTTCATGGCGCTTTGGAAACCGACATGCGCCACGCGGCGGATTTCCGACTCGCTGTAGTGCATGGTGTCAAAGCCCTGGCGTTCGCCATTGTCCAGCGTGCGGATGCCGCGTGGCTGGCCGAAATAAATGTCGCCGGTCAATTCGCGCAGAATCATGATGTCCAAGCCCGACACCAGCTCCGGCTTCAGGCTGGAGGCGCTCACCAACTCTGGATACACCAGCGCGGGGCGTAAATTTGCGAACAGATTCAATCCTTTGCGAATGCGCAACAGCCCTTGCTCCGGGCGTTGCGGACGGGGCAAATTATCGTACTGATAACCGCCCACCGCGCCCAGCAGCACGGCGTCAGACTCTTTCGACAACTTCAGCGTCGCTTCCGGTAAGGGATCGCCCGCCGCGTCATAACCGGCCCCGCCGATGTGGGCATATTCCATTTCGATGGACAAACCATCACTGCGCAAGGCTTCCATTACCTTGACCGCTTGGGCCACGATTTCCGGGCCGATCCCGTCACCGGGCAAAACTGCGATTTTCATTTACGTTTCCTCTTTGGTTCCAGCACCCTGTCCATAATGTTTCAAGACAAAGTCATTCAAGTTTTTCAGTACGTCCAGCAAGTAAGCCGTGCTTTGCAACAAAAGGTCAAAATGGCGCGATTTTTCGTCATCGCCTTCCGAGTAATCGTGTGTTGCGGCATTGCGCAGATCGCGTACCTGTTGCCAGTGCTGCATGTCATCCAGCAACTCAATTTGTTCCATGTAATTCAGCACATAGGTGAAGGTGCGCACATCTTCATTTTCGATGCAGGCAATCATTTTCATGGCGGCAGCAAGATGATCCTGCAATTCGGCAAAACGCATCTTGAAGGCTGCCAACGATTCAAGTTGCTCCTCACTCCAGTTGGCAAAGGGTGTTTCTACCTTCCACCAGCGTTGCACACGATTCTGCGAAAACAACAAATTTCCTTGCATGCGCGCCAGATGACGCGACTTTTCATGCAGGGCCGTGATGAGTTGCATGCTCACAGCGCAATCCCTGTTTGCAAGGCAATGTGGTCTATGGCGCGACGCTTGTCGGGGTCGGCCAGTACCAAATCCACCGGGTAGGGCAAAGCCCGCTCCAGTGCTCCCAGGCAATTTACCCGCCGCATGTAGTCATCACTGTGCTGCGCCGGGGTGACATACAAATCCACATCCCCACCACGCTTTTGGTCATCCACCCGCGAGCCGAACAGCCAAATCTCGGCATCTGCGCCAAAGTGGGCGGCGATGATGCTTTTGATTTGTTGTTGCTCGTCGGGCGTCAGGCGCATGGTTTAAGCCAGCCAGGGCTGGGCGGCGTGGTAACGGGCTTCAAACGCCTGGATGTCGGCGACGTGTTGCAGGGTCAGGCCGATGTCGTCCAAGCCGTTCAGCAGACAATGCTTGCGGAAAGGATCCACCTCGAAGTCGTAGCCGGAGCCATCGGGCAGGGCGACGCGCTGGTTTTCCAGATCGACAGTCAACTGGAAGCCGGATTGTGCCGCCGTGGCTTGGAACAGGGCATCGACCTGTTCGGCAGACAAGCGTATGGGTAGCAGACCGTTCTTGAAGCAGTTGTTGAAAAAAATATCGGCGAAGCTGGGGGCGATGATGGCGCGGAAGCCGTAGTCTTCCAGTGCCCAAGGCGCATGTTCCCGCGACGAGCCGCAGCCGAAATTTTCCCGCGCCAGCAGGATTTGCGCGCCTTGATAGCGCGGCTGGTTCAACACGAAATCAGGATTGAGCGGACGGGCGCTGTTGTCCATGCCCGGCTCGCCGTGATCCAGATAGCGCCATTCGTCAAAGGCATTCGGGCCGAAACCGGCGCGCTGGATCGACTTCAAAAATTGTTTGGGAATAATCGCGTCGGTATCGACGTTGGCGCGATCCAGTGGGGCCACCACGCTGTTTAATAAAGTAAATTTACGCATGATTATTTCGCGGCCTTTTCCAATTTTTCGCCACCTTTTTGAATATCCCGGCCCAGCCCTTCCATGGCGTTGCAGCCTGCCAGCAAGGCGAACGCAGTCAATACCAAAATCAGTTTTTTCATTTTCCAGTCCTTAAATTTTGCTCACGTCCACAAAATGCCCGGCAATGGCGGCGGCGGCGGCCATGGCGGGGCTGACCAGATGGGTGCGTCCGCCTTGTCCTTGCCGCCCTTCAAAGTTGCGGTTGGAGGTGGAGGCGCAGCGCTCGCCGGGGTTCAGGCGGTCGTCATTCATGGCCAGGCACATGGAGCAACCGGGGTCGCGCCATTCAAAACCGGCGGCGATGAAAATCTTGTCCAGCCCTTCCGCTTCGGCTTGCGCCTTGACCAGCCCGGAGCCGGGCACGGCCAGCGCCAGCGTGACATTGGCGGCAATGTGCTTGCCCTGAATCACGGCAGCAGCGGCGCGCAAGTCTTCGATGCGGGAATTGGTGCAGGAGCCGATAAACACCTTGTCGATTTGAATTGCGCTGATGGGGGTGTTGGCCTGCAAGCCCATATAGGCCAGGGCACGCTCCCAGTCGGCACGCTTCACGGCGTCCGGCGCGCTGGCCGGGGCGGGCACGCAGCCATCCACGGCCACCACCATTTCCGGCGAGGTGCCCCAAGTCACTTGCGGGCGAATCTCGGCGGCGTTCAGTTCCACCACGGCGTCAAAGGCAGCGCCGTCGTCGGAATGCAGGGTGCGCCAGTAGGAGGCGGCTTGATCCCATTGCTCGGCAGTTGGCGCGAAGGGGCGGCCCTTAACGTAGTCCAGGGTGGTGTCGTCCACCGCCACCAGCCCGGCGCGGGCACCGGCTTCAATCGCCATGTTGCACAGGGTCATGCGGCCTTCCATGCTCAAGCCGCGAATGGCGGAGCCTGCAAATTCAATCGCATAGCCTGTGCCGCCCGCCGTGCCAATCACGCCGATAATCGCCAGCGCGATGTCCTTGGCGGTCACGCCTGCGCCCAGCGCGCCATCGACCTTGACCAGCATGACTTTGGATTTTTTCGCCACCAGACATTGCGTGGCCATGACGTGCTCGACTTCCGAAGTGCCGATGCCATGTGCCAGCGCGGCAAACGCGCCGTGGGTGCTGGTATGCGAATCGCCGCACACCACGGTCATGCCGGGCAGCGTCGCGCCCTGTTCCGGGCCGACCACATGCACGATGCCCTGACGCACGTCGGACATCTTGAATTCGGTCACGCCAAAGTCGGCGCAGTTTTGATCCAGGGTTTCCACTTGCAGGCGGGAAATTGGGTCGGCGATACCTTGCTCGCGCCCGGTGGTGGGCACATTGTGATCGGCCACGGCCAGAATGGAGGCGGTGCGCCACAGCTTGCGCCCGGCCAGCTTTAGCCCCTCAAAGGCTTGCGGGCTGGTAACTTCGTGTACCAGATGGCGGTCGATATAGATCAACGCCGTTCCGTCGGCATCCTGCCGCACCAGATGGGCGTTCCAGAGTTTGTCGTAAAGGGTTTGTGGCTTCATAACGCGGTCGTATTTTCAAGAGCGCGCGATTATGCCACAGACTACCCCTTATGCTCTAGGCAAGTAGCGTGCCAGCTTCTGTAACAACACTTGCATGGCTTTGCCGCGATGGCTGATGGCGTGTTTTTGTTCGCGTTCCAGTTGGGCGGCGGTGCGGTTGAATTCGGGGACGAGAAACAGCGGATCGTAGCCGAAGCCGCCGTCGCCTTGCGGGGCGGTGAGGATTTCGCCGTGCCATTCGCCTTCGGCAATCAGCGGTTGCGGGTCATCGGGGTGACGGACGAAAACCAGCACGCAGTAGTAGTGGGCGCGGCGGTTAGTTTGGTTTTCGAGAGCATCCAGCAAGGCCTGGTTGTTGCGCGCATCGGATTTCGGCTCGCCTGCGTAGCGGGCGGAATACACCCCCGGTGCGCCGCCGAGGGCATCGACACAAATGCCCGAATCATCCGCCAAGGCGGGCAAGCCACTTTCGCGGCTGGCGTGGCGGGCTTTGGCGAGGGCGTTTTCGACAAAGGTGCAATGTGGCTCTTCGGCTTCGCTGATGCCGAGTTGGGCCTGGGTGAGGATGTCGATGCCGAGCGGGGCGAGCAACAGTTGAAATTCGCGCAGCTTGCCGGCGTTGTTGGAGGCGATGACCAGTTTTTGCATATATGAACTTCCTGAGAACCAATGAAAACAGGCCGGGAAGCCCCGGCCTGCCTGAGTCAATCCGTTTCTTTACTCCTTGGGACGGGAGTACTGTGCGGTAAAGCTGGCTTTGGCGATGGTACTGGCGTTAATGACATAACGGATCATGGCTGGGGTGGAGTCTTCCGGCAAATCCAGTTGCTCCACGTTCAGGGCATGTACGGTAAAGATGTAGCGGTGCGGCGTGTCACCGGGCGGTGGGCACATGCCGCCCCAGGCTTCTGCACCGTAGTCGTTGATCGCCTGAATGGCATTGTCCGGCAAATCCGCACTGTGCAACATGCCGACACCCGCATCCAGGTTGGTGACATCTGCCGGGATGTTATAGACGATCCAGTGCCACCAGCCTGATCCGGTGGGGGCGTCGGCGTCATAAACGGTGACAGCGAAACTTTGTGTGTCGGCAGGTGCGCCGCTCCATTTCAATTCAGGCGAGGTGTTTTCGCCAGCACAGCCGAAGCCGTCATATTCAAAACGTTGGTCGATGTCGCTGCTGCTCTGAATGTCGGGGCTGGAAATGCGGAAAGCCGATGGCTTGGGCGCAGCGGCGGCTTTGTTCTTGTTGTTTTTGCTGGCTTTGGCGGCTTTGGCTGGTTTGGCTTTTTTGGCAGCTTTGTGAGTTGTGGGGGGAACCATGATATCCCCTTCAATCGTGGGATCATCTGCGGCATGGCTCAGCGTAAACACCCCACTCAGGGCGATTACCAGTAAGGTACGGTACATAATCTTCTCCTTTTTCGTTGTACAAGGGGCCACCTTGCTGACAATCATACAACAAAGCGCTGCGTCATGAACACCACAGCCCCGTAGCGCAAGCCTTTTCCAAGCAGCATCCACAGGGCGCTTTGCCAAATCGACAGGCGTAACCAGCCCGCCGCGAGACACAGGGCATCCCCGATCAGCGGCGTCCAAGCCAGCACTAACACCGGTGCGCCGTAGCGACTGACTTTGTCCAGATGGCGCAGGGTTTGGGTCTGTGGCAGCAGCCAGCCCATGCCAAAACTGATCATGCCGCCCAGGGTGTTACCCAGCGTTGCCAGCGCGATAGCGGGCCACATACTGTCGGGATAGGCTTTCAAGACGGCGAACAGCACCGCCTCGGAGCCACCCGGCAACAGGGTCGCGCCGAGCAGGCTGCTGAGGAACAGCGACAACAAACTAGCGGATTCGCTCATGCGGCGCGTTGCCGCCAGGTTGAACTACGCATTGAAATCCTGCGGGAAATGGTTTAGTGCGGACAAGACGGGGTAGGGTGTCATGCCGCCCATGGCGCACAGCGAGCCGTGGGTCAGCACGTCGCACAACTCGCGCAGCAGGGCCAGATTGGCGCTGACATTTTCCCCAGCCAGCACCCGCTCCAGAATTTCCGTGCCACGGGTGCTGCCGATGCGGCAGGGCGTGCATTTGCCGCAGGATTCGTGCGCGCAGAAGGCCATGGCGTAGCGCGCCAGTTCGGCCAGATTGGCGCTGTCGTCGTGCACCACGATGCCGCCATGCCCCAGCGCCGCGCCAATGGCGGCAAAGGCTTCGTAATCCAGCGGCGTGTCCCATTGTGCTTCCGGCAAATACGCGCCCAGCGGGCCGCCGACCTGCACGGCGCGCATGGGGCGACCGGACGCGGTGCCCCCGGCGTAGGTGTCCAGCACTTGGCGCAAGGTGAGGCCGAACGGCACCTCGATCAGCCCGCCGCAGCGCACATTGCCGGCCAGTTGAATCGCCAAGGTGCCGCGTGAGCGCGCCACCCCCAGCGCCTGATAGGCCGCCGCGCCTTGGGCGATGATTTGCGGCACGGCGGCGAAGGTCAGTACGTTTTGTATCAGGGTGGGCTGGCCGAACAAGCCTTGCAGCGCGGGCAGTGGCGGCTTGGCGCGCACTTGGCCGCGCTTGCCTTCCAGACTTTCCAACAAGGCGGTTTCCTCGCCGCAAACATACGAGCCTGCGCCGATGCGCAACTCGATGTCAAAATCCCGCCCGCTATCCCGCAGATTGCGCCCCAGATAGCCGGCCTCACGGCACAGCACAATGGCCTGTTGCAGGATGCGCGCCGCATTGGGATATTCGCTGCGCAGGTAGATGTAGCCTTGCGTTGCGCCCACCGCCAGCCCGGCGATGGTCATGCCTTCCAGTAAAGTCAGCGGATCACCTTCCATCAGCAGGCGGTCGGCAAAAGTGCCGGAGTCGCCTTCGTCGGCATTGCACACCACGTACTTTTGCGCGGCTTGCGCGCCTTGCACCGTGCGCCATTTAATGCCCGCCGGAAAGGCCGCGCCGCCGCGCCCGCGCA
>DHYQ01000037.1:60511-62633 GCA_002414205.1 Gallionellaceae bacterium UBA5126
TCGAACAGTCCTGCGACATCGGCGACTTGCACATTGCGGTAGCCGATGCGGCCCTGCGGTGTCGCCACTTCCACCAGTGGCTCCAGCCAGGACAGTCCACGTGAGCCATTACGCACCACCGTCAGCGGCAAGCCGCGCTCAGTCGCTTGTTGTTGAATGGCTGTTGCCACCGCATCCGCGCCCAATGCGCGCGCCACGGCATCTTGGGGAACGTAGATTTTCATGATGATTGCTCCTCCTGTATCAAGGCATCAAAACGCGCGGGCGTGACGGCGGCATATTGCTGATGATTGATTTCCAACGCCGGGCCACTGGCACACAAACCGAGGCAATATACGGACTGTAGTGATACCTCAGCCGTTTCCTGCCCCAACTGGCACCCCAAGCGTTGCTCCACATGCTGGCGCAGCGCCACCGCACCCCGGCTGCGACACGCCTCGGCTTGGCATAAGGCAATCGTCAAGTGTGGCGGCGGCGTGGTACGGAAATGATCGTAATAAGCCAGCACGCCTTCCAGTTCGGCGCGGGAAATCGCCAAATGCTGGGCAATCTCCGTCAGGGTTTCCGGCGGAATAAAACCGAGATGGTCTTGCAGGTCATGCAGAATCGGCAGCAAGGCATCCTGCTGCGGCGCATGGCGGGCCAGCACGCTGGCTAACAGGGGCGAAAAGTCAGTCATGGGAATACTCCTGAAACGGCGGTGCGCAAAGATACCAGATTTTACCGGCTCGCAAAGACATTCACCGCTGTCAGGGCAAAAGCAGGTGCCAGGTACCGGGTTTTTTGTTTAGAATCCGCCGCCTGTCTTTATCGTCACGCCCATTGCCATGTCCGCTGCCCCCTTGCTGAATGATTTACCCACCTTGGCCGACAAATTGTCGTGGGAGCCGGAGTTGGCGCGCTTGTCCGAGCGCATTCAAACCTGCCAGACGCCGCATGTGTTGGGGATTCATGGCGATTGGGGCAGCGGCAAGACCAGCTTTATGCGCCAATTGCAATGGCGGCTGGGCGGGGAAATGCCTCAGGATGGCTCGGTGGCGGACGCTGCCAAACAAACGAATTCGGTACTTCAGCAGCAAATCATCACCATCTGGTTTGATGCTTGGCGCTATCAAAACGAGGCCGTCCCGGTGGTGGCCTTGTTGCACGAGATGCGGCGGCAAATGGCCACGATGACCGTGCTGAAAGAAAAGTTTGGCAAGACGATGGAAATTGCCTTGCGCTACACGCTGAACAGCTTGGCGGATATTGGTAAGACCATTGGTGTAGAAGGTTTGCCAGGCGCCGAAAAGATTGAAAAGTTGGGGAATGACTGGGACGCCACGCATCATGCCCAGACCGTCACCACGGACTCCCTGCGCGCACATTTGCAGAAAACCATACAAGCCCTGCTGCCCAGTCCAGATGCCCGCGTGGTGGTCTTCATCGACGATCTGGATCGTTGTAATCCCAAGGCGGCGATTCGCTTGCTGGAGGGGCTGAAAATCTACCTCAGCATTCCCAACTGCGTGTTTATCCTCGGTATGAACGAGCGGATTCTGGTGGATGCGATTCGTGAAGAAATCGCCGCCCCCAAGGAAACCGCGCCGGAAGAATTGAAACTGCGCGCGGCGCATTATCTGGAAAAAATTTGCACCGATTTGTATCGCTTGCCCTTGCCGAAGAGTCCGGTGGAATTACTGAGTGCCTGGATCGCCGACACCGAGCAACGCCATGCCTTACTGGCGGGCGTAGGCGACACGGTTTGCCTGCCGCCCAATCCGCGCCGCCTGAAAGCCTTGGCTAATCAATGGACGCGCTTTGCCGCTTACGTACCGTTCCCACCCGCCGACCAGCGCAAAGTGCAGGAAATCTGGGCGGTGCGGGTGTTGATCGTGGCCTATCTGCACCAGTTTCATCGAGATTTGTGGGAGCGTTGGTATTTCACGCCCAATTTTGCCGAAGAAGTGTGCGCGTGGTGCGATGGGGAACGGCAGCGCAACATGACGGGCACCTCGGTTGAGCCGCCGATTTGGGCGCGTGGCTTGAAGCTGACGCACCATCAGGAGCAAGGCGAATGGAAAACCGACTTCCCCAACCCCGGCGACATTGACATTTTTTGGGTGGATGGCCTGATTCGTCG
>DHYQ01000063.1:0-2275 GCA_002414205.1 Gallionellaceae bacterium UBA5126
CCCGGTTTTGGGGGGCGCTACAGTCCGCTTGCAACGTGTTGATTCTGAACGTTGCCAAGCGAGAATTGCGCGAACCTTGAACCTGATGGCTGTTCAAGACTCGCCCAATGGGGATATGCGACAGGTTTTTCCTGCCACATCAATAAGTTGAGAGGTGCGCGATAGGGCCGGGTTTTGGCCGTCGCTGCGGGTTCGCGTTTCATACGATGAGGGTTCCCTCAAAATCAACGGCGCGGAATTTACCATATTCCTTGATGTGCAGGTCAACCGGTTCGGTCAGCCGGTACAGTCGCAGGCAGTCCTGCGCCGGGTCGATTTCGTCCAGCAGTCGCCGCTCCAGCATTTCCAGTTGCATTTGATCGACGCGGCATTCAAACACCGAGTTTTGCACGCGCTGGCCCATGCTTTCACAGACTTTTGCTACGCGGCGCAGGCGTTTGCGCCCGGCGGCGCTGACGGTGGAAACGTCGTAGGTGATGATGATCAACATGGTCAGCGGTACAGGAAAGGCGGGTAGTGTTCCACTTCGCCGCGCAGGGTGCGGGCCAGCAGGCGGGCCTGCAATAGCGGCAACAGGGCAAAGGGGGCGCGGCTTTCGGTCAGCGGGTGAAGAATTTCTTCCTGTTTGCGCTCTTGATAGGCGGTCACCACCGTGCGGCGGGCTGTGTCACCCAACAGCACCGCCCCGCCTTCGCGCAGTGTGAAATCACTGGCATTGATTTGTCCCCGGTTAATCAGGGTCAGGGCCAGTCGATCCGCCAGCACGGCACGAAATTCTTCCATCAAATCCAACGCCAGCGCGGCGCGTCCGGGGCGCACGGCATGCAAAAAACCCAGTTGCGGATCCAGTCCCACCGCTTCCACTGCCGAGCGGCAGTCGTTCATCAACATGGCGTACAGAAAAGACAGCAGGGCGTTGAAGCGGTCACGCGGCGGGCGGCGGGTGCGACCATCCATGCTGAAATCGTCCCGCAACTCGCGTTTGACCAGCAGCGGCAGGGCGGCAAAATAATTCTTGGCGGCATTGCCCTCAATCCCGCGCACTGCATCCAGATCGGCGGCATACGGCAGCCCCTGCCAAGCCAGGCGCAAACTGTCGGCCTGCGCGGTGATGGCGGCGCGATCGGCTTCGTCGCTGGCCTCGCGTGCCCCGCGCAACAACACCTGACGACTGTTGCGCAGCTTGCCCGCAATGAAATTTTTGCCGGCATCCAGCGCAAAATCGGTCTGCAAGGCCAGTTTGTGCTGGGCCTGGCGCAACAGGATATTGCCGGAAACAGCCCCCTCCAGCCGCGCCTTGAAACGCCCTTGCTCATTCAGCAATACCAGCGCAATGCCTTCATCGGCGCAGCGGTGCATCAGCGCGGGCGACAACATGATATTGCCCAAACACACCACGCCGCCCAGATGATGCAGCGGTACTTGCAGCTTTTTTACCCGCTCCACGTCCACCCGCAAGGTGTCATTTTCCAGATGCAAATAGGCACCGGGGGTCATTACATACAGGGTATTCTGAATGGTGCGCATTTTGTATTACAATCCGTAAGTCAAAATTATTTACAAGGTGGCAAACATGGGCACATTAACCCTGCGTTTACCCGAACAACTGGATGCACGCCTCAGCCTGTTTGCCAAGCTGGAAGACAGCAGCCGCTCGGAGCTGGTGCGCATGGCACTGGAAAAGTTTTTGCGCGACAAGGAACGCGAAAGATTGCTGGCGGAGGTGGTGCAAGCGGCGCAATTTTTGGCAACCGACCCGGCGGCACAAGCCGAAAGCAACGCCATTGCGGCGGAATTTGCGGCGGCAGATAACGAAGCCTTGGCGCAAATCGAACAAACCGATAACGACGGATGGTGGCGATAATGCGGCGCGGTGAAGTCTGGGTGGCCAAGCTCAACCCCAACAACGGCGCGGAGGTCGGCAAAGTGCGCCCGGTGCTGATTTTGTTGGACGACGCCTTGCTGGAAACGGGCATGAGTCCGGTGTTGTGTCTGCCGCTGACCAGCCAATTGTTTACCCAACTGGCGGCATTGCGCGTCGAAATCCCCGCACGCGATCGTCTGCTCAAACCCTGCTACGTCATGCCGGAACAACTGCGCGCACTGGATCGCAACCGCTTTGGCGACGGCCCCTTGACCACCCTCACGGCGACGGAAATGGCGCAAGTCGAGCAACTGCTGCTGGTCTGTTGCGGCATGGCGGATTATCTCAATCCTGCGCACTGAACAACCCCGCTTGCCAACGCTGCAACCTGCCTTGCTCGCCCAGCGCATG
>DHYQ01000063.1:2425-25546 GCA_002414205.1 Gallionellaceae bacterium UBA5126
GGCGAAATCGCCACCTCGCGCCGCCGCCGCGAACTATGGTGATAAATCGCCCCGTGGCTAATCACCTTGCCGGTCATCTCCTCCAGACACAGCGCTTGGGCGGCGAGTTGAATCTCATCATGCAGCTTGGCCCGCTTGAGGCCGTGCTTGTACTCCACCGGATAAATCCGCCCATCGGGGTGAAACTCCACCACATCGCACTTGCCAATCAGCCCCAAACGATCCGACCACACCGGCAACGCCCGCTCCGAGCGCACGCCCTCGAAGGTTTCCATCCCGGCTTCATCCACCCGCTCATGGGCCGCATTCCCGCGCATGGTATGCACATTGTCCGCAAACGCCTGCTCCAGATGAATCAACGCACACTGACGCGGGCAATAGCTCCAGTGCTGGAGGGCGGACAGCATGATGAGATCGGGGGTGGGCATGGTGGATTAAAACCCCTCAATGACTTCTGGAGTCAAGCCCGCCAATTCGGGCAATTGGAAGCTGCCGTCAGCTTGAATGCTGTCCTTCAAGGTGCGATGCACCTTGGCGGAAGAATACTGCCCTGATTTGCAATTGTGTTTCCACCAAATTACTTTCAGCACTTCCATGCTGCCAGCGGGGCGGGCGGAGGATTCGTCGTTCTCGAATAATTTGGGCAAAATCTGTTTGATGACTTCGGCATCTGCATCGCTGAACAACGTGCGTTCTGCCAGTTGCGGGTTCATGCTGCCATAGCAAACGTAGATGCCGCCCTCTACGCGGTGCTTCATGCCCATGGTATCGGAACCGCGTTTTGTCCCATCCCCTTCACCGCTGACACTTTTGGTAATTTGCGTGCTGCTAATATCAACGGGTTCGATGCTAAATGCAGATTGCACGGTCACAGGACCGCGAATGCCGATGGATACACCGCTATCGCCGTCAGCATCGCCTTCTTTCTTATCCTTTTTGTCTTTTTTATCGGATTTGAAGGCAAACAATTGTCCGAATGCACGCACATCAAACCATGTTTCACACGCCAATTTTGCGGTTTCGCTTGAACCCAATTTTTTACCCAGTGCCGCTTCAGCTCTGGCTTTCAGGCTTTTGGCATCATCGTTTTTGCGATCATCCGATTGAACAAAAACGCTTTGCCCATTTTCCAGCAAGCGGTCTCTAATTTTACGTTTGATGCACACATCCGTGATTTCACCGTATCCGTCATAATCGGTGCGAGGACGGTTGCCGTTTAATGGGTCGCCGTTAGGGTTGGCATTTTTGACGCGAAGAATGACGGCGAAGTCGATCTTGTTTTGCAATGTGCTCATGTTTAGGTCTCCTGTGATTATTGGTTGTCAGTATTGGCTGCGTCATCTTCGGAAGGCGAGCCATCTGGTTTTGCGGGCTTGGGCGGATTCAATGCTTGGCGCTGGCAGTGATAGCCCAACAGGAATTCGCCGGAAAGCTTCCGGTCATTCAGGAAGTCATCCCCTTCAAACTTTGCGACGATTTCATCAAGCAATGCTTTCATGTCATGCAAGAAAGCTGGTCGTTTAGCTTGGAGGCGCGACATGTAAGGCTTTAGTTGGGGCTCTATGATTCGCCAAGTGCTAGAGGGGCGGTCGGCAAAACGCTGCATCAACTTAGTCGCAGTTGTGTCACGTTTCTCGCCAGCAATATATAACGCACGCTCTTCGATGTGCTCCGCAATAGAGAGTAGCCGCCCATACAGGTAATCACGGGTTATCCGTTCCGTTTCCAATGCCATTTGATATTCCCTTTCTTTGTAATAGCCCCTGAATAGGGCACACGCAATGCCCAATGTTTTTTCCCATTCCCAATGCTCCAAACCTACGCGATTGCTTGCTCTGCGCAAGGTTGATTCCACCAAATCACTTGGGACACGAATACCATCGACGATACATGGCAGCAAACGCTCGACGGTTGCCTGACGCAGTTTTTCATCTACTCTTTGACCAAATGCAGCCTCGGCAATGTCTCTCGGTGCGGGTACACCGATAAATTTTCTGTCTTTGCCAAAATTTTGATACCAAGCATGGTGCTGATGCCATGCCTCAATCCGTTTAAAAAATTCAGTGTGGTCAAGTTCACGGTAGTAAGTGATCGCCATTCGCCCAGGGGTTGCCGAATCCAAGCCCATCACCACAATGCAATCTGTGTCGTTTAACTCAGCATGGTAACCCGCCAGTAATTTGGCCAGCTTCCTGCCAAAGGCTTGACCTGCATCACCTTGGTAAGCCACTTCCTGTGTAGTGGCGGGTGGTTCGGGGTCATTCGAGAATAAATCCAATGAACTGCCCAGCGGGTCAGGAATAGGTTTGCCTGATACCGCCCACGCAACAATCACTTGGTCGTTGTTGCGATAGGCCTGCCGTGCAATCAACCAACGCAGGGCATTGTGTGCTTTTTGGGTAATTTCAAATCCCACGCCACAGGCTTGTGCCGCATCAAAAAATCGTCCTCTGAAAGTGAAGCCGCTGGTGTCATTGGCAGAAATAAACTTGGCTTTGTCTGCACCGTGCCGTAACTTGGCAGGATGTTGTTCCGCCAGATTCAGTATTTCGCCCGTAACTAAACAAAGCCCTTTGCTGTCTTTTTGATGGCTATAAAAGTTAATCCACGAATCTATCAGGCTGGAGTCTTTCCATGTTTCAGGCAATGGGTCATTGGGCAGCTCCACGCGCCAACGAATAACTGCACCGTCGGGTGAATTTCCATTCGGTATCACGCCAAAAATAAGCGGAGCATCTTTTTTATCCCCCGACCATTTGGTTAATAACTTGCCATCTTCATCAAGTGGCAAGATTTTTTCTTTTACTAAATCAAAAATTAACGAACCATTGAGTACATATTTTTGAATCAGGATAACTTTAGGATGTGTAAAAGGTGAGTTCACCCAATCTGACAACAGTGCAAGGTAGAGGTCGTGAGGTTCTGTGGGCTTGCCCGTAAACCCTGAAGTCACCACCCCGCCAAACTCAAGGAAATCGCCTGCGACATATTGCAATTTGTCGCAAAGCGGGTGATTGATCGGTTTACTGCCTGCGCGTCCTGCTGATGCTTCGGTGCAGGGAACCAGCGTGACACCGTGTCCTTTCGGAATGACATTGGCGCGTAAAAATTGTCCGTGCTGACCAATGGTGACTTCAATGTGAGCCTGTTGAGAGGTGTGGCATATTGGTTCTAAGGATGCGTTTCCATCGGACACGCCGATTTGATGAGTGCATTGTTGATAGGTCTCATACAGCTTTTGAATCCAGCTCATCGCACTTCCTCCAGCAGCAAAGCAGGTTCTTGTTCGACATCCAACAGTGTTTTTCCCCGCAAAAATGGCTTCACTGTCATGGTTCTCACAGGTTTGCGAATTTTGCAGTCTTCTGGGCGCGTGAAGCGAATCACGCCATTGACCACGGTGGGCTGCCAAAACCGTGAATACAACGTGGCATCACCTGTTTCATCAGGATAGTCAAAGCCGTGAAACATCAGTGCGTAGCCCAATTCACCCGCTTGGTCATACTCCCCTGTTCCAGAGCCGAATTGACAGGGTTCGACATAGCCTTGGCAATCTCGCGTGCCTAAAAAAATATCCTGACGACCGCCGCGCTCTAACATACGTTTGGCGACAATGTGATGTTTGGCTTCGTTGCGGTCGTCTGCCAGTTCGGGGCGGTGCATATTCCATTCAAAGTGCGCTTTGACTTGATATTCCACATCGGACAAAAAAGTGTAAATCGCCAAGGTATTGCCGCCGCCATATTCCAATGGCTTTGTGCCTTTAGTTTGGGTACGAATTCGCTTCATAATCCGCACTTCGTCAATCACCCAAATAATGGTCGGTTTCCAGTAAATGGATTTGGCAATGCCTTTGAGGGCTTCGTAAGTCGGCAGATGATAAGAACACTTTTCACCGCCAATCTTGGTCAGCGGATCGGTGAACAGGGCGAACCGTCCCCATACTTTGAATTCAATGCTTTTTCTAAAATTAGACACAATAGGTCTCCATTTTGCCTTCGGCTGTCAAACTCAGCCCAAAATCTTCGTTGTAATAGCGACTGTCTGCGAGGTAGAGAATATCCACGCCAGATTGGATGGGGTGCAAGGCACGTGCCGCCTCTAATTGTTGTAACTGGTGCGGAAAGACATTGACCGTATATTGCTGGGCTCGTCGCAAAAGTTCAAATTGTTTCTCAACCTCAAACGCCACGCAAAGCTCCGCAATCAAGGCTTTGCCTTCTTTGCCGTAAGGCACAATCACCCCTCTGGTGGGTGCATCAATGGATTTGAACGCATTGGCTGCGGTCATAAAAGATTGGCGGCAATAAAGTGGATATGTTTTTCCATTCTGATTGCGTTGGAACTCCGCGACAGACTTCGGATTGTCCGCCAATAAATTCAACAAGGTATCGTCATGCCCCAATGTTGCACTGGTCACGGGATAATCCATTTCATCACGCCGTTGGGCAAAGTAATAGGTGAAATAGCGACCAATCGCCGCTGGACTGAGTAGGTCATGGTTAAACTGGGCAGGGTTATCTTCAAATTCATCCAAAATACGTTCGGTGACGCGCTGTCCACTCGCAATATCTTTGAGCATATCCACGCGTTCTTCGCACAGATTAACAACATGCACATAGCCGATTTCGCGCACGCCATGACGATTACACCGCCCCGCCGCTTGGGCGATGGAATCCAAACCTGCGACCGAGCGAATGACCACGCCAAAATCCACATCTACACCCGCTTCAATCAATTGAGTGCTCACGCAAAGCGTGGGTAAGTTGTCCGTCAACCGCTGACGCACGACTGCCAAAATGTTACGTCGATGCGAAGGACACATATTGGTACTCAAATGGAACGCCGCCAGTTCGGGTTCGTCACGACATCGCTGAAAAATGGCTTGTGCGGATTGTTTGGTGTTGACGATCACCAAACAACTTTGGCATTTTTTGAGTTCGCTCAGTGCCAGTGTCGCCACTTCTTCAAAAGTCCAACCGCCTGCCTTGCGCTGATTTAGGACTTTTACTCGTTTTAATTTCTGAAACAGCGTGCCTACGTCGGGCATGATTTCGTTGTCTGCTGCAAACCGCAACGCGCCTTTGCTGGGTTCAACTTGGTTTAATAGCGGTTGGGTTGCGGTGCATAACACCACGGTTGTGCCGCAGTGTTCGACCAAAAAATTCAGTGCGTTGCAAAAAAGGTGAATGCAATTGACTGGCAAGGTCTGGATTTCATCAAACACCAACACCGCATTGGCTAATTGGTGCAACCGTCTCGCGCCACGCGTGCCAGCCCCAAACAGGGTTTCCAGCATTTGCACATTGGTGGTGTAAATCACAGGTGCATCCCAATTTTCTACCAGCAGCTTGGTTTTCCATGTGGTTTCTTCAGGCATCAAATTGGAGTGATGTTCTAGCACCAGCGTGCCTGATTCAATCAAATCTTCACCCAGTATTGCCGCATCTGTGTGGTTCGCATTTTGCCTATCCGATTGCTTGAACCAACAAAAACTGTTGGGTTCAAGCACTTCTCTAACCACATCTACATTTTGGTCAATGATGGAGGTGAATGGAATGGCATAAATAACTCGCTCCATCTGGTGTTTTTTCGCGTGGTGCAAGGCAAAGCGCAAGCTGGCGAGGGTTTTGCCGCCCCCTGTTGGCACGGTTAGGGTGTAAATGCCTTTGCCGTTTTCTGCTTTATCGCGGCAATGTTGGGAAATGTTTAGGCGCAATTCATCTATGCGCTTTTTAGCCGTGAAATGTGACAAATGCACTTCCAAGCGATTGATCAAAATCTCCCATTGCCCATATTGTCCATGCCGCCTTGCTTTTGCTGCATGAGGCTTTTCAAAATCTGCGCTGTTGATGCGATCAGCGTCAATCAGGCAACTGAACAAATACCGCACCAGCAGCCCGACTTTAAAGCGAATTGTTTGTTCGCTTTTGCCTTCTATTTTGACGATGCGATGAAGTAATTTTTTCACTGCATCAATAAGTTCGGGCTTATTAACCAATTCACGGAAACGTGCTTTAATCGCGTCATCCATGTTGGCAACAGCTTCCTCAAAATGGGTGAGGTCGTCTGATTTTTTGATTCTTTTCGTGAACTGGTCAGTACCAAAGGTATTGGCATCCGAGGAAAGGCAATCTATCAAGCCAGAATGGTGCGAGGCAATGCAGAGCGCGAGGATTTGCCCCACAATTTCACCGACTTGTCCGCGTTGTGATAGCTCCCGCCAAAGCAGTTGTGCCCCTGCGGTGGAATGGTCAATTTTCCCTTTTTTGCGTTTAGCATCCACATAGTCGTCTTCGTCAGGGTCAATCAAGCCAACCGCAGATTTCAAATAATCTTGGAATGCCTTGCTGTATTTTCCCAAATCATGCAGCAAGCCAATCAATTCGCCTTGTTCCGGCAAACCGATCTTTCCAGCCAAGGACTTTGCAAGATCAGATACTTCGTTCAAATGCGCTTCTAGGCTCTGAACAGCTTGGTCGCTTTTGCGTTGGTGTGCGACGTGAGTCATTGTTTTACCTTTCTAGGGAATACATGCCACAAACCCGCCAACGCCGCCCAATCTTGCGCCGCAAAGCCGGTAGCAAATTCTCCCGCCAGTTTCGCTACGTCGCGTAAATGCGCCTCCAGCGCATGTTCTTCCCAATGTCCGTTTGGTTGTTGTTTGACGTGTGCCAGCGGTAAGGTGCTGTTTTCCATGTGCATTCCCTCTCCCAGTTCATTTGTCATGTTGTTGTCAGACAAGGCGGGGGGATTGTACGTGTTTTTAGCGCCTGTAAAAAGCCGCGAAGTTTATCAACTTTTTGATTATATAGCTAATTTTAACTAGATATTTTGTTGGGGTGCAGCTTCAAATCCGCTTCATAAACACCTTGGATTTCCTCTGATAGTTGTACAGGGATTGTTTTTGCGCGGGGAGGGCGGTGACGTCGCTGGCGCTGAAGCCGCGTTCGAGGAACCAGTGGGCGGTGCGGGTGGTGAGAACGAAGAGTTTTTGCAGGCCTTGTTGTTGGGCGATGGCGGTGATGTGTTTGAGGATTTGTTCGCCGTAGCCGTGGGCGCGGTATTGTCCATCCACGGCCAGGCAGGCCAGTTCGGCGGCGGCTTCGTCCGGGAAGGGGTAGAGCGCGGCGCAGCCGAGGATGCGGTGGTCGTGTTCCAGCACGATGAAACGCTCGATTTCGCGCTCCAGCAGTTCGCGGCTGCGGCGTACCAGGATGCCCTGCTCTTCCAACGGGCGCAGCAGTTGCAAAATCCCGCCCACGTCGTCGATGCTGGCCGGGCGCAGGGTGTTGAGGGTGGCTTCCACCACCATGCTGCCAATCCCGGCGTCGCTGAACAGTTCCTGCAACACCGCGCCGTCGGTGTGGCGGCTAATCAAATGGGTGCGCGCCACCCCGGCCTCGCAAGCGCGCAGGGCGCAGGGCAAAAAGCAGCGCACGTCGTCCGACAGGTCTTGCCGGGTATCCAGAATGTGGCGGGTTTGCGCCACGGTCAGCTCGCTCATCAGTTTGCCATTGGGGTCAAACACGCCGTCGGTATCCATCAAAAAAAGCAACTTGTCGGCGTCCAGCGCGATGGCGGTTTGGGTGGCCACGTCTTCCAGCGTCAGGTTAAACACCTCGCCGGTGGGCGAATAACCGAGCGGCGACAGCAGCACCACTTCGTTGTAGGCCAGCCGCTGGTGTATGGCGTCGGTGTCGATTTTGCGCACGCTGCCGGTGTGCTGCAAATCCACGCCCTGAATCACGCCCAGCGGTTGCGCGGTGATGAAGTTGCCGCTGGCAACGCGAATGTCGGCGTTGGCCATGGGCGAATTGGCCAGCCCCATGGACAGCAGCGCCTCGATTTCCAGCCGCACCCGCCCCACCGCTTCCTTGACGCAGCGCAGGGTGTCGCTGTCGGTGATGCGCCAGCCGTGGTGGTAGCTGTCGCCCAGTTGGTTGCGCGCCAGATGCTGCTCGATTTGCGGACGTGCCCCGTGCACCAGCACCAGCCGCACCCCCAGACTGGCCAGCAGGTTGAAGTCATGCGTCAGCTCGACAAACTTGCCATCCGCCACCACCTCGCCGCCAAAGGCAATCACAAACGTGCGACCGCGAAAGGCATTGACGTAAGGCGCAACCGAGCGGAACCAGGCAACGAAATGGGCGGGGGAACAGTGGGAATAAGGCATGGCGGCAGTCTCGAAAAAACAAACGCGGCGGATTTTACCCGCTGGGCGGGAAAATGGGCGTTTGTGCGTGGCTGAAGCCTGCCGTTGGGATAGCTACAACATCACCTGCGTCCCCAGCTCGATCACCTGATTGGCGGGCAAGCGGTAGTAGGCGGCTGCGCCTTCCGACTGGCGGGTGAGCCAGGCATACAGATTGCATTGCCAGCGCGGCAGGGCACCGGGGCCGTCAATGATGACCGAGCGGGCGACGAAGTAGGAGGTGGTCATGCTTTCCATGTCGATGCCGTGTTGCGGCAACAGGCTCAGGGCGGCGGGGATGTCCGGTTCTTCGCGGAAGCCGAAGCGCACTTCCACCTGGTAAATGCCGTCGCGCCAGGTTTTGACGCTCAGGCGCTGATCGTTGCCGACGTAGGGGATTTCTTCGTTGTTGACGTGCAGGAACAGGATGCGCTCGTGCAACACCTTGTAATGCTTGAGATTGTGGAACAACGCGCTGGGCACCAGGGTGGCGTCGGAGGTCAGATACACCGCTGTGCCGGAAACGCGGGGCACATCGGGCAGGGACAGGTTGACGAAGCCTTCCATCAACACATCCAGTTTGCGGCGGTTTGCCGCCACCAGCGCGCTGCCACGTTTCCAGGTGGTCAGCAGCACGAAAATCAGCGCGCCCATGACCAGCGGGAACCAGCCGCCTTCGGCGATTTTGTTGGCGTTGGAGCTGAGAAAGGCAATTTCCAGCACGCCGAAGGCCAGCATGCCCAGCAACAGCAGGCCGCGCCGCCGCCGGGCGCTGGCGATGACCACAAAGGCGGTCAGCACGGTAGTAATCAGCATGGTGCCGGACACCGCGATGCCATACGCGGCGGCCAGTGCGCCGGAGGAGCGGAATTGCAGCACCAGAATCACCACCGCCACCAGCATCATCCAGTTCACGGTGGGGATGTAGATTTGCCCGCGTTCCTGATCGGAGGTGTGCAGCACGCGCACCCGGGGCAAATAGCCTAAGCGCGAGGCTTGCAGGGTCATGGAATACGCGCCGGAAATGGTGGCCTGCGAGGCAATCACCGTGGCCGCCGTCGCCAGTAGCACCAGCGGCAGTAACAGGCTGGCCGGGGCCAGCAAGTAAAAGGGATTTTGCACCGCTTCGGGGTGTTGCAACACCAGCGCGCCCTGGCCGAAGTAATTCAGAATCAGACACGGAAACACCAGGCTGAACCAGGCGATGCGCACCGCCTTGGCCCCGAAATGGCCCATGTCGGCATACAGCGCTTCCCCGCCGGTCAGGGCCAGAAACACCGCCGACAGCAGCACAAAGGTGGTGCCGGGAAAATGCACGGCAAAGTCCAGCGCATAGCTTGGGTTGAGGGCTTTCAGCACCACGGGATTTTGCAGAATGCCGTACACCCCCAGCACGCCAATGCTGAGAAACCACAGCATGGTGACTTTGCCGAACAGCCCGCCGATTTTGCCGGTGCCGTGTTTTTGCACCAGAAACAGCCCGATCAGAATACCGACGGTAATCGGCAAAATCATTTTCTCGAATTGCGGGGTCGCCACGCTCAGACCTTCCACCGCCGACAACACCGAAATGGCCGGGGTGATGATGGCGTCGCCATAAAACAGCGCGGCGGCAAAAATCCCGGCGGCGATGATGTTCTGCGCCAGACGCGGACGGGCATGCCCCAGCCGGTGCGCCAACGCCGCCAGCGCCAGCACGCCGCCTTCACCCTGATTGTCAAAGCGCAGTACCAAGGCCACATATTTCAGCGACACGATCAGCATCATGCACCAGAACAGAATCGACAAAGTAGCGAGGACATTGGCCTCGCTGAGTGGCAACGGGTGGCTGCCCGCGAAGGCTTCCTTGAACGCGTACAGCGGACTGGTGCCGATGTCGCCATAGACCACCCCTAGGGCGGCCACGGTCAGCGTGGATAGTTTGGAAGAAGATTTGTGCATGATGACTCCAAAAAATTGCAATTCGTCGGGTGGGTTCGCCGTAGGCAACCCACCGTTTCACCGCTGGCATATCCACCCGCGTCAGGGGAAAAATGGTGGATTGCCTGACGGCGAATCCACCCTACGGCGTGATGTTTAAATCTGAAAGCGGTAGCCAATGCCGATTTCGGTTTGCAAATACTGCGGCTGGGTGGGGTTGTCTTCCAGCTTGTGACGCAGGTGGGCGACGTAGATGCGCAGGTAGTGGCTGTCCTCGCTGTGCTCGCCGCCCCACACGGCGCGCAGCAACTGGCGGTGGGTCATTACCCGTCCACTGTTGTTGAGCAGCACGGTCAGCAGTTTGAATTCCATGGCGGTGAGATGCACCGTCTGCCCGGCCTTGCTGACGCTGTGGGCCGCCAGATCGACCTGCACGTCGCCAAAGCGTACCAACGGCGTGCCCAAGGCCGGTTCCATCCGGCTGCGGCGCAACAGCGCCCGCACCCGCGCCAGCAGTTCACCAACGGAAAAAGGCTTGGTCAGGTAGTCGTCCGCCCCGGCATCCAGCACGCGGATTTTGTCGTGCTCGGTGGAGCGCGCCGACAGCACCAGCACCGGGATTTGGCTCCAACTGCGCAGCCGCTGCATGAATTCCACCCCATCGCCATCCGGCAGGCCCAAATCCAGCATCACCAGTTGCGGTTTCACACTGGCCGCCGCATGCAGCCCGTCCGCCAGCGTGCCGGCCTCGTACACCTGACAACCTTCGTTTTGCAGGGCCTGACGCACAAAGCGGCGGATGTCTTTCTCGTCTTCCACCAACAGCACGCTGTTCATGGCAATTCCTCCGTGGCAATTTCCGGCGGCTGGCCCAGCGGCAGGGTAAAGCGCACACACGCCCCGCCGCCGGGTTGGTTTTCCGCCTTGATGTGGCCGCCGTGCGCTTCCACCACGGCGCGGCAAATCGCCAGTCCCATGCCGCTGCCGCCGGGTTGTTGGCTGGCACGCTCGAATGGCTCGAATACCTGCGTCAGCTTGTCTGGCGGGAAGCCCTCCCCGGCATTACACACGCCGATACAGGCACAGCCTTCTTCCAGCGTGGCTTGCAAGCGAATTTCACTGCCGACGGGCGCATAGCGCGCGGCGTTTTCCAGCAGGTTGCACAGCACGCGCTCCAGCAGCACGGCGTCGAATTCCAGCAAGGGAAAGTTGTCCGGCAAATCCAGCCGCAGCGTGTGTTGCTGCAAGCTGGCGGCGCTGAGTTTCAGGCTGGCGCCGATCACCTCTTCCAGCGGCTGCCATTCCTTGCGCAACTGCACCAGCCCGGCGTGCAGGCGTGCCATGTCCAGCAGATTGTTGACCAGATGATGCAGCCGCAGTGCCTGCTCGCGCAGCGTGGCGGCAGTTTCCAGCGCCGCAGGCGACAAACCCTGTTGCGGCAGGGTCAGGCTGTCCGCCAGGCCGTACAGCACGGTCAGCGGGGTGCGAATGTCGTGCGACAGCGCCGCCAGAATCGAACTGCGCAGCCGCTCCGTCACCACCTGCATGCGTTGCTGCTCGGCCACTTCGACGAAATGCAGCCGCTCCAGCGCCGTGGCCAGCAGCGACGCCACCGCCTCCACCAGCGGACGTTGCAAGTGCGGCGCGCTGACCAGCAACATGCCGCGTGGCCGGGTCGCGCCCAACAGCGGCACCAGCAACAGCGGCGGCTCGTTGCGATCCAGTTCCACCGTCTGCGGTTGCTGATAGGCCGAATGCAGCACCACCTGCGTGGCCATATCCAGATGCAGCGTTTCGCCGGGCATGGGCTGCAACTGTTCCTGCGCCGACGGCAACAACACCTGCATGTCGTGCTGTACCTGCACATGCAGAAAATCCCGTACCTCCTGCACCACCTGCGCCACCGTCAAGCCGCCCGCCAGCCGTTGCGCCAGCGCATACAGCGCCCGCGTCTGCGCCTCGCGCTGCGCCGCCTCGATGGCACTTTGCCGCAAACCGGTGGTGAGATGGCTAATCAGCAGCGCCACCAGCAACATCACGGCAAAGGTAATCAGATACTGCGCGTTATGCACCGAAAAGGAAAAGCGCGGCGGCACAAAGAAAAAATCAAACAACGCCGTACTGGCAAACGAGGCTGTCGTGGCCGCGCCACGCCCCCAGCGCGCCGCCACCACCACCACCGCCAGCAAAAACAGCATCACGATATTGGCCAGGTCGATGACCCCCAGCAACGGCTGCGCCAGCAAGGTAATCCCCCCGCAAATCAACAGCGCTGCGGCTTGTCCCGCCCAACCTGAAGAAACTTTATCCATGACCCTCTCCCTCCCAAGTCCACCCTTGGCTTGGGCACGGGGAAATTATCGCAGCGGGGGTGTAAAAAGGGTGTAAATGGCGTTCTGTTGCTGGCCGGGGTATTGGTCTTTCCGAGTCCCCTACCGCCGTCCTGCAAGGTCGGCGGGCACCAGATAAATATCCCGTAGCGTGCGGGCACGCTGGCAAAATTGGTCTATTCCGGCTATAACTCGCCCCGGATTTTTTCTCCGTCATCCGTCACATGGGCGAGGGCGGTTAACGGTATTTGAGGGTGGTTTCAGGGACATGGACACGACAGAAAAACTTTACATTGTAGGCATCGGAGCCTCGGCGGGGGGGCTGGAGGCCACGATACAGCTTGTGGCGCACCTTGAGCCGGAGATGCCGTGCACCTATGTGGTGTTGCAACATCTGTCCCCCACCTATCGCAGCATGATGGTGGAAATTCTGGCGCGGGAAACGCGTTTGCAGGTCAAGGAAGCCACGCATGGCGAGATTCCGGCCCAGGGGGTGGTGCACGTCGTTCCGCCCAATCACAATGCCATCATGCGGGACGGGCAGTTGCACCTGATTCCAGCCACGCCGGAAATGGTGCCCAAGCCGTCCATCAATCAGTTTTTCATGTCGCTGGCCGCCGAAGAGGGCGAGTCGGCGATCGGGATCGTGCTGTCTGGTACCGGCTCGGATGGTTCTGCCGGTTTACGCGCCATTCAGGCGGCGGGGGGCTTCACGATTGCGCAGAAGCCTGAAACGGCCAAGTACGATGGCATGCCGCGTGCCGCCATCGAATCCGGGGTCGCCGATCATGTCATGACGGCGGATGCCATGGGCCCGCAGTTGCACACCTGGTTGTGCCGCGAACAGGAGCAAGGCGAGGAGACGCAGTTACAATTGGTGCAGATCAATCAGGTGCTGACGCGGTTACACGAAAAGTTGCAGTTTGATTTTTCCGGCTACAAGCAGGGTACCTTGACCCGGCGTATCCGCCGTCGCCTGGTGTCCACCGGCAGTGCCGATATGGAGGCTTATCTGCATTGGATCGACAACAATCCGCAGGAACTGGATTTGTTGGCGCGCGACATTTTGATTTCGGTGACGGCTTTTTTCCGTGATCGTGAAGCCTTCGAGGTATTGCGGCAGGCCATTAGTGAAATTTGTCAGGGCAAGGACGCGGTCAACGAAATCCGCGTTTGGGTGGCGGGCTGCGCCAGTGGCGAGGAGGCGTATTCCATCGCCATGTTGGTGGCGAATGAGTTGGGTGATCAGTTGTTGTCACACCGGGTGCAGATTTTTGCCACCGACATTGACGAGGAGGCGCTGAATGTGGCGCGACGCGGGGTGTATCCGGCGGCGTCCATGAGCGAAGTGCCCCAGGACTGGTTGCGGCGCTATTTCCACCCGGTGGGTAATAATTTTGAAGCCAGCAAGCTGCTGCGCGACATGATCGTGTTTGCCCGCCACAATCTGGTCAGCGATCCCCCTTTTTTGCGGCTGAATCTGGTGTCGTGCCGCAATGTGCTGATTTATTTTGATGTGCCCTTGCAGGCTAAAGTGCTGCCGATTTTTCATTTCGGGCTGTTGCGGGACGGCTATTTGTTCTTGGGACGTTCCGAAAGCGTGGCGCAGGCCGAGCATCTGTTTACGGCCATCAATCGGCGTGAGCGCCTATTCCGCAAGCTGGGTGAATCGACCCAGCCGATGGCCAACTTTGCCTATGCGCCGCGTGTATCGTCGAATACTGGCGAGCGGCGGGGTTTGTTGTTGTTGCAGGAGTTGGTGCGCCATCTGGGCGTCACCGCGCTGCTGTGCAATGACCGGGGAATGGTGGAGCACACCGTGGGCACGGTGGAGCAGTTCATGCAGTTTCCGGTGGGCAGTGCTCGCCTGACTTTGAACGATGTGGTGTTGCCGGCCTTTCGTGGTGAATTGATGGCGCTGATTCATCGCAGCAGCAAACATCAGCAGCCGCAAAGCGGGCGGCGGCGGCGCTTGTCGAAGAGCGAGTGGGTGCGCATGACGGTGTTGCCGTTGGTTGAGAGCAGTGGCACGTTTTTCCTGGTGCTGTTCCAGCGCGAAGTGCCGTCGGATAAGGCGGAAGTCCCGGCGGAAGTGTCCCCCTTGCCGACGGACAAGAGTCAGTTGGAAGACGAGTTATCCACCACGCGTGAGCATCTGCAATCGCTGATCGAGGAGATGGCCACCACCAACGAGGAAATGCAGGCGCTGAATGAGGAGGCGCAGGCTTCCAATGAGGAATTGCAGGCCACCAATGAGGAGCTGGAGGCTTCCAACGAGGAACTGGAGGCCGCTAACGAAGAGTTACAGGCGACCAACGAAGAGTTGGTCAGTCTGAATGAGGAGTTGAACGTCAAGACCGGCGAGTTGGCGCGCCTGTCGGATGAATATGCCCAGTTGTACGATTCGCTGGAATTCAGCGTGCTGGTGTTTGACCGACTGTTACAGGTGATGCGTTTCAACGAGCGGGCTCGTGCACAATTTGGTTTGCGTCCCTCGGTGCTGCGGCAACACGTTTCTCATCTGCAATTGCCCGGCGCTTTGATTGATCTGGAAAAAATGCTGGGCTGGGTGTTGGCACATCAGGAGCGTGAGGAACGCACCTTGATGCTGGATGGGCGGCATTACCGGTTGTATGTGTCGCCAGGCGGCGGCAAGCAGGGTGAGTTGAACTTGCTGATTGTCAGCCTGGTGGATGTGCATGACATTCTGTCGGCGCAGGAAGCCCTGGCGGCGTCGCAACATCGCCTGAGTGCCTTGATGGAAAACACCACGGTCATGTTTGCCATGAAGGACATGCTGGGCAACTACCAGTTCGTCAACAAGCGCTTCGAGCAGTTTTTCCGGCTGTCTGCGTCCGATTGCATCGGCAAGAACGATTTTCATCTGTTCGAGCATGATTTGGCCAGTGGCCTGTGGCGTGACGTGCTGGAGGCGATACGCAGCGCGCAGCAGGTGGTTGGGGAATATGTTGTTATCCACGATGGGCAGAGCCGCATTCTGCGCACCACGCACAAGGTGTTGCAGGATCACCAGCAGCATCCGCTGGCGGTGATTCTGGAGGCGGAGGACATGACGGACCGTCGTCTGGCCGAGCAGCAGATGCGCATCGCCGCACGGGTATTCGATCAGGCCGGCGAGGCGATTGTGGTGACAGACAATCAGGGCAACATCCAGACCGTGAACAGCGCCTTTACCCGTATCACTGGGCACCGTTCGGTGGATATGGTCGGGCGACCATTGGGCGAGTTGTTGCGCGACGGCCCGCAGGACAAGCATTTTGAGCCGGCGTTTTGGACGAATTTGCGCAGCCAAGGGTTCTGGCAGGGCGAGGTGTTGAGCCGACGCAAGAATGGTGAGGCTTTCCCGGAATGGCTGACCCTCAACTGTGTCAACGACCAACAAGGCAATTTCGAGCATTATGTGGTGCTGTTCTCCGACATCACCAACATCAAGGAAACCCAGCGCCGTGCGGAATTTCTGTCCACACACGATTTGCTGACCGGGCTGCCTAATCGGGTACTGTTTCAGGATCGCTTGCGCCATGCCATGAGCCAAGTGCGCCGCAACAAGCAGCGGCTGGCGTTGCTGTTCATTGACTTGGACAACTTCAAGGGAATCAACGACACCCTGGGGCACGATGTGGGGGATGAGCTGCTGAAAATGGCCGCTGATCGCCTGCGCCAGGTGGTGCGCGAAATGGACACCATTGCTCGCTTGGGGGGCGATGAATTTACGGCGGTGTTGCTGGATGCCGAGCCGGAAATGGTCAATCGCGTTGCCAGCCGCATTGTGGAGGAGTTGTCCTCTTCCTTTACCATCGGCAAGCAGACGCTGTTTGTGTCGGCCTCGGTGGGGGTGGCGTTTTACCCCGGTGATGCCAATGACAGCGCCGCGCTGATCAAGGCAGCGGATACTGCCATGTATCGTGCCAAGGAAATGGGGCGGGCACGGGTGGAATATTTTGTGCCGGATTTGCTGGTGCGCTTGCTGAAGCAGTCAGCCGTGGAAAATGCCCTGCGTGAGGGGATACGGCAACGGCGTATGCGGTTGGTATATCAGCCGAAGTTTGCCCTGACGGATGGCACGCAGTTGCTGGGAGCGGAGGCGCTGATGCGCTGGCAGGATCCGGAACTGGGCAACGTGTCGCCAGAGGAGTTTATTCCGGTGGCGGAAAATTGTGGTTTGGTGCGCGATGTGCTGCTGGTGGCGATTGATTGCCTGATTGAGGATTTGCAGGGCTGGCAGGCGCAAGGGCTGTCGGTGCCGCGCATTGCCTTCAACATGTCGCCAAAAAATATCCGGGAAAAACAACTGGTGCAAAACCTGATTGCCAAGTTCCAGCAGCACGCCATTCCCGGTCAGCAGTTGCAGGTGGAAATCACGGAAGGTGCCTTGCTGGAGAACAGTTTGACGGTACAAAAAAATCTCAATTTGCTGGCAGAGTATGGGTTGGGGGTGAGCATCGACGATTTTGGCACCGGCTATTCGTCGCTGAGTTATCTCAAGCGCCTGCCGTTGACCGAGTTAAAGCTGGACAAGTGTTTTGTGGATGGCTTGGGCAGCGATGCCAATGATGAGGCGATTGCCAATGCGGTCTTGAGCATTGCGCATTCGTTGTCCTTGCAGGTGGTGGCTGAGGGGGTGGAAACCCAGGAGCAACTGGATTGGTTGCGGGTGCAGGGCTGTGATGTGGTGCAGGGATATTATCTGGCGCGCCCGCAGGAAGTGGCCGACTTTACCCGGATGTTGGTAGCACAAGGTCATGCCATCCCGTAGATATTTACAATCGTGTGAAAGTGAGCGCCTCGCGTATTCCGGGGCGATTTTGCCGCATGGCAGCTTGTTGGCGGTGGACGAACAGGGGCGGATCGTTGCGCTGGCGGAAAATATCGGCACGTTTCTGGGCGGCACCCCCCAGGATTGGTGGCAACAGCCCTTGCCCGAAATCTTGCAACCGCTGCTGTCGCAGGTGTTGCATCACCCTGCCGGACGCTTGTTTCAGCATGGGGTGTGGTTGTCCGAGCAAGGGTGCGTGGATGTGCATGTGTTCCGCCCGGCGGCTGGCGACATGACGCTGCTGGAGCTGCTGCCCTGTGCGCCGCCACAACGACCTTGCACCGAGCCGCTGCGGGTGGCGGCGAGTGCGGCAGATGACTTGTTGCCCCAGGCGGCATTGAGTCAACTGGTGGAGGAGATTGCCTGCCTCAGTGGTTTTGATCGGGTGATGTATTACAGCTTCCGCAGCGATGAGGATGGCGAAGTATTGGCCGAGGCGCGGCGCGAGTCGGTTGCTGGAAGCTATTTTGGCTTGCGTTTTCCGGCCAGCGATGTGCCCGCCATTGCCCGTTTGCTGTATGTGCAGAATCCTTGGCGGCTGATCCCGGCGGCCAGCGCCTGCCCCGTGCCGGTGCTGGGGATGAGCGCGCAGGCGCTGGATTTATCGCTGGCGTGTTTGCGCAGCGTGTCGCCGCTACATCAAACGTATCTCGCCAACATGGGCGTGGCGGCGTCGTTTTCGCTACCGGTGGTCATAAACGGTCGGCTGGCGGCGCTGCTGTCCGCCCATCACACCACGCCCCGTTATCTGGAGGTTGACACCCTGACTCGTGCCAATCAGCGTCTGCGTACTTTTGTCGGGCAGGTGCAGGAGCGTCAGGCGTTGTACCGCAGTCGGCTGCTAGGCAACTGGGACAGCAGCTTCGGCACCTTGCAAGCGATTTTGCAGGGCCGGAACGTGTCCACGGTCTGGGCGCAGTTCGCCGCCTGGTTGGGGCAGATGTTTGCCTGTGATGGCGTGGTGGGGTGTTGGCACACGGAGCGCCGCACTTGGGGCGCATGGCCATTGGAAGGCGCGGCGCTGGATTATCTGGATGACTGGTTTGGCTGGGCGTGTCACGAGGTGGTCTGGCAGGAAGATTCCCTGTGTCGGCGTTTCCCGGATTTTCCGCTCTCGCCAGTGGCCGGGGTGTTGGCCATCAAATTGTCGCTGGGCGAGGGCGATCTGCGGCTGTATTTGAGTCGGCAGGCGTTGGTGAGCGAAGTGGCTTGGGGCGGTAATCCCGACAAACCCGTGGAATTTCACGACGGTCAGTTGGGCATTGCCCCGCGCCGTTCCTTTGAAAAATGGGTGGAGAAACGCATCGGCTATGCTAACGCTTGGGCACCGGAAAGCGCCCTGCTGGCCATGCGTTTGCGCACCCGGTTACAAAAACAATTCACGTGATTGCCCGTCTGCGTGCCGCGACCGCTGCCCAACATCAGCAACTGGAACAGCAGGCGCTGTTTGCTCGTTTGTTGCGCGCCGATTTGTGCCTCGCCGACTATCGGGCCGTGCTGCGTTGTTTGTACCGCGTGCATGCGGCACTGGAACCCGCGCTGTGCGCACACCTGGCGGCGATCAACCCGCCCTGGCGGTATGTGCCGCGTCTGCCGCTGTTGCAACAGGATTTGCAGTCGTTGGCGGATGCCCTGCCCGATACGCCTCCACGCGTGCCACTGACTGCGGCGGAGGTGCCGGGAGTGCTGTATGTGCTGGAAGGTTCCTTGCTGGGCGGGCAGTTGATTGCCCGCCATCTGCGGCAACAGTTCGGCCCGGAGATACCGCAGTCTTTCTATCGGCTAGGAGCGCAGTTGCCGCCACAACACTGGCGACACTTTGCCATCTGGTTGGCGCAACAGTTGCCCACCGCCGCCGCCCAACTCTGTGCTGAACAGGCCGCGCAACAAACGTTCACCCGCTTTCTTGCCGCCGCTGACGCAGACAGTCGCACCAGTTAGGGACGCGTGGCCTGCTCCAGTTGCGCCAACCAGTCCAGCGCCGCTTGCCGCGAGTCGCCGCACATTTCCGCTGACGGTTGCAGCCCGCCACAAAAGGCCGGGCGCTGCGGTAGGCCAAACACCCGGCAACGTCCATCCGCATCCAGTTGCACACACGCCACCCCGGCGGGTTTGCCGTTGGGCATGCCGGGCAGCGGCGAGGTAATCGACGGGGCGATACAACAGGCAGCGCAGCCGGGACGGCAGTTCATGCGCGGAAATCGCCCCATTGGTATTGCAGCGCAGTGATGCCCGCCAGCGCGGCGGTTTCGGTGCGCAGGATGCGCGGGCCGAGGCGGATCGGGGTGTAGCCGTGTTGCCGGGCGAGGGCGCTTTCGGCCTCGGTGAAGCCGCCTTCCGCGCCAATCAGCAATTCCACTGGGCCATCGGGGGCGGGCTGGTCTTGCAGGGCTTGCGCGCCTTGCGGCAGGAAAATGTAGCGGCGGGCGTTCTGACTTTGGGCAACCCAATCGGCCAAGTCCAGTACCGGATGAATCAGCGGCAACTGGTTGCGACCACATTGTTCGCAGGCGGAGATGGCGACTTGTTGCCAGTGCTCCTGACGTTTGGCGGCGCGCTCGGCCGAGAGTTTGACCACGCTGCGGGCGCTGGCCAGTGGCTGAATCGCCGCCACACCCAATTCGGTGGCTTTCTGGATCACCCAGTCCATCTTGTCGCCGCTGGGCAGCGATTGCGCCAACACAATGGACAACGGCGATTCACGGTCGGCGCTGCGGTCAGCCAATGCGCCCACCGTCACGTGCTTGCCACTGATGTCGGCGATGACGCCGCTACGCGCTTGGCCTTGCCCGTCGAAAATTTCCACTTCCTCGCCCACGCGCAAACGCAGCACACGGGCGGCATGGTGGGCGGCTTCGGGCGGCAGGGAAAATTCACCCTCGAATGGCAAGGGCGCGGGGCAATAAAAACGTGGCATGGCGCATGGATTTGGAATTTCAGGGCGCGTGATAATATACCGCCCCGCTGCAAAATCCTATCCGCTGCTGTGCCGGGCGGTACTCATCCCTAATTCTGTCGAGGAAAAAACATGGTCAGTTTGCAACCCCCGTTGTGTGATTTTGGCTGGAAGGCCCCCGCTTTCGATTTGCCGGGCGTGGACGGCAAGCGCTACACCTTGCAGGACGCCATGGGGCCGAACGGTTTGCTGGTGATGTTCATCTGCAACCACTGCCCCTACGTGCAGTCCATCCGTGACCGCATCGTGCGCGACACCCGCGAGTTGCGCGCGCACGGCATCCACAGCATCGCCATCATGTCCAACGACCCCGCCGATTACCCGGAAGATTCGTTCGACCACATGCGCGCCGTGGCCGAGCAGTTCCAATTCCCCTTCCCCTACGTCTGGGATGAAACGCAAGCCGTAGCTAAAGCCTACGACGCGGTGTGCACGCCGGATTTCTTCGGCTTCAACGCCAACTTCGAGCTGCAATACCGGGGCCGTCTGGATGAATCGCGCAAAATCGCCGCCCCCGCCGATGCCCGCCGCGATTTGTTTGAAGCCATGTTGCAAGTGGCGCAAACCGGGCAAGGCCCCCGCGAACAACTGGCCAGCATGGGCTGCTCCATCAAATGGAAAAACACTTGAAAACTGCCGCCCCGCTGGGCATGAGCGCCGTGTTGAAGGCGGTCATCGCGGCGGTGCGGTTGACCGCAGCCGAGGAAATCAGCCCGCGCTACACGCGGATTCTCCAGCAGCGCCATGTCAACGGTGACGAGGGAGAAGACTTGGTCGCAGTGATTGAAGCTGCCTTGGTGCGCAAGTTGCAAGCCATTGTGAATGTGCCGGTGCTGGATGCCGCGCTGTCGCCAGCGGAGCAGCATGCATTGTGGCAAACCGGCGAGGCTTGGTGCGTCAATCCGCTGGATAGCGTGCCCAATTTCCTGCGCGGGTTGCCGCATTTTTCCGTGTCTGCGGCGCTGTTGCGCGAGGGCAAAATCGTGCTGGGGGTGGTGTATGCCCCGGCGGAAGAGGAAATGTATGTGGCGGAGGTCGGCAAGGGTGGGTTCCGCAACGGGCAGCGCATCGCCGCACGCAATATGGCCACACGTCTGGATGAGGCCTTGGCCGGGGTGGACTTGCGGCGCTTGAACACCGGGCTGATTGCCCGTTTGTCGGTGCAGCCGCCGTATCTTACCCAGCGCAATTTCGGTGCCTACGCGCTGGACTGGTGCTACGCCGCCACCGGGCGCTACGACGTGTATCTGCACGGCGGACAGCAGTTGTGGGAGTACGTCGCCGGGGCGCTGATTTTCCAGGAAGCCGGGGGTTTTCTGTCCTGTATCGACCAGGATGATTTCGAGCAGGGCAATGTCTGGCAACGTTCGGTGATTGCCTCGCGTGACTTGTGCTTGTTCGAGGATTGGCGGACATGGGTGCGCGCCAGCCTGAGCCGGTAGCGCGCTGGGCGGCTGGCGAGGGCTATCAGGCTCGGCTGGCAATGCCGCAGGCCGTGCTGGGGGTGCAATGTACGACGGAGGTTGTCACCGGGCTGGTGTTTCTGGCCCCGGACACGCCGCTGCTGGCCCCGCAAAATGCGCTGGCGGCGGAGGTGGCGCGGCAACTGGCCGCCTATCTGGCCGACCCGCGCCATGTTTTCGACCTGCCGTTGCACTACGCCGCCACACCGCATCAGGCCAAGGTTTGGCAGGCATTGCAGGCCATTCCTTGCGGGCAGGTGCGCACTTATGGCGATTTGGCGCGGGAGCTGCATTCGGCGGCGCAGGCGGTGGGACAGGCGTGCGGGGCCAATCCGCTGCCGCTGGTGATTCCCTGTCACCGCGTGGTCAGCCGCAGCGGGCTGGGTGGCTTCATGCAGCAGCGCAGCGCGCCCACGCTGGACATCAAACGCTGGTTGCTGGCGCATGAACAACGTTGAGTTACTGGATGCCTTTTGCGACAGCCTGTGGCTGGAGGAAGGCTTGGCGCGCAACACGCTGGACAGCTACCGGATCGACCTGCAATTGTTCGCCGACTGGCTGCGCGAGCAGCGCGGGCGCGACTTGCTGCACACCACGCGCCACGATGTGCAGGGCTACCAAATCGAGCTGGTGGCTCAAGCACTGCGCCCCAGCTCGGCGGCGCGCAAACTGTCCAGTCTGAAGCGGCTGTTCCGTTTTTTGCTGCGCCAGCAGTGGATCAGCGCCGACCCTACCGCCCGCCTCACCCCCCCCAAACTCAATCGCCCATTGCCCTACAGTCTGAGCGAAGCCGAAGTGGTACAGTTGCTTACCGCGCCGCCAGTCCATGCCCCGCTTGGGTTACGCGACCGCGCTATGCTGGAAATTCTCTATGCCAGCGGTTTGCGCGTGAGCGAGTTGGTGAATTTAAAACTTGGGCAAATCGGGCTGGATCGCGGCGTGGTGCAGGTGATGGGCAAGGGCAACAAGGAGCGGCTGGTGCCGCTGGGGGAGGTCGCGCTGGACTGGCTGCAACGCTATTTGGTGGAAGCCCGCCCGTTGCTGTTGACCGCCCGTCATAACGACCGGCTGTTTCTCACCGTGCGCGGCGATTGCATGACGCGGCAAATGTTTTGGTACCTCATTCGCAAATACGCCCGTCAGTGCGGCATCGACCAGCCGCTCTCGCCGCACACCCTGCGCCACGCCTTCGCCACTCATCTGCTCAACCACGGCGCGGATTTGCGCGTGGTGCAACTGCTGCTCGGCCACGCCGACATCTCCACCACCCAGATTTACACCCACGTCGCCCGCGAGCGGCTGAAACAACTGCACCAGCAGCACCATCCACGCGGTTAACGGCCACAAAAAACCGGGCGTGCGGCCCGGTTTTGGTGTCCCCGTCTGCTGGACGATTACCGCGTAGGAGCGGGCCTTGCCCG
>DHYQ01000063.1:25577-30402 GCA_002414205.1 Gallionellaceae bacterium UBA5126
CGGGCAAGGCCCGCTCCTACGCGCCCTGCCCGGTAATCTTGTCCAGCAAATCCTCCAGTTGCTCCGCATCGCGGAAGTCGATCACCAACTTGCCGCTGCCTTTGCGGCTGGTTTGGATGTTGACCGACGCGCCCAAGCGTTGCGTCAAACGGCTTTGCCAGCGGTCGATATTGGGATCGACACGCTGCTGGGGGGGCGGCGCGATGGGCGGGGTGAGCAGCTCTTTCACGCGCTGCTCGGTGGCGCGCACGCTGAGTTTTTGTGCCACGATTTCGTCCGCCAGCGCGGCTTGTTGTGTGGCTTCCAGACTGAGCAAGGCGCGGGCGTGGCCCATGTCCAACTTGTTTTCCAGCAACAGGGTTTGCACCGGCTGGGCCAGTTTCAGCAGGCGCAGCAGATTGCTGGCGGCGCTGCGCGAGCGGCCCACGGCCTCGGCGGCATCCTGATGCGTCATGGTGAATTCGTCGATCAGGCGTTGCAGGCCGAGGGCTTCTTCCAGCGGGTTGAGGTTTTCGCGCTGGATGTTTTCAATCAGCGCCATGGCCAGCGCGGCGTGGTCGGCCACGTTGCGCACCAGCACCGGCACCTTGCCCAATCCGGCCAGCTTGGCGGCGCGCCAGCGGCGTTCCCCGGCGATGATTTCGTAATCGCCACCAACCAGCGGGCGCACCAGAATCGGCTGCATGATGCCCTGCGCCTTGATGGAGTCCGCCAGCGCTTCCAGCGCCGCCTGATCCATCAGCGTGCGCGGCTGGTATTTGCCGGGACGCAACACGCTCAGATTCACCTCGCGTAGCGTGTCTTCCTTCTCGCTATTACTGCCACCCAGCAGCGCATCCAGCCCGCGCCCCAAACCTTTGTTCAATTTCGCCATCACGGTCTCCGTTTTGTCAGGCTTTGCCCAACATTTCCCCCGCCAGTGCCAAATAAGCCACCGCGCCCTTGGAATGCTTGTCGTGATACAGCACGGGGACACCGTAGCTGGGCGCTTCCGCCAGGCGCACGTTGCGCGGAATCACCGTGCGATACACCTTGCTGCCGAAGTGATCCTGCAACTGCGCCGACACCTGTTGCGCCAGCGAATTGCGCGGGTCGAACATGGTGCGCAGCAGGCCCTCAATCACCAGTTCCGGGTTGAAGTGCTCGCGCACCTTGCGAATGGTGTTGACCAGATCGCTCAGCCCTTCCAGCGCATAGTATTCGCACTGCATGGGAATCATCACCGACTGCGCGGCGCACAGGCCGTTCAGGGTCAACAGATTCAGCGCCGGTGGGCAGTCAATCAGCACAAAATCATACTCGTCTGCCACCACCGCCAGCGCGTCGCGCAGCCGCATTTCGCGCTGCTCTTCATCCACCAGCTCGATTTCCGCCCCGGCCAAATCGCGGTTGGCGGGCAGCACATCGTACTTGCCCCGCTCACTGCATTGACGTGCTTGCGCCACGGTGGCCGAGCCCAGCAGCACGTGGTACACGCTGCGGCTCAGGCTGGCTTTTTCGATGCCGCTGCCCATGGTGGCATTGCCCTGCGGGTCAAGATCGACCAGCAACACGCGGCGTTTGGTGGCGGCCAGACTGGCGGCCAAATTGACGGTGGTGGTGGTTTTACCCACCCCACCCTTTTGATTGGTAATGGCTAGAATTTTCATAGATCAACAATGGGGTGAAGCTAAAACAAGGCTACGTGCGGCGTTCAAGCCGGGCACATGCAGCGGCAAAATTTTATCCACGCGGCAATCGTCCGGCATGCTGGATAACTCGGTTTCCGCCCGGCCTTTCATGGCCGCCCAGCGTCCGTCGTCGGCCAACAAATGCCGTGTGCAACGCAAAAAATCGCCCAACTCGGTAAAGGCGCGCGAAATAATGCCGTCAAAACGCTGCGCGGGCTGGAAATCCTCCACCCGGCTGCAACGCACCTGGGCATTGCGCAAGCCGAGATGAATAATCGCATGCTGCACAAAACTGGTTTTCTTGCTGTTGCTGTCCAGCAAGGTAATCGACCAATCCGGGCGCATCACCGCCAGCACCAGCCCCGGCAAGCCCGCGCCACAACCCACATCCAGCCAGCGCCCCGGCCACAGATGCGGCAGCACCACCAGACTGTCCAGCAGATGATGCACCACCATCTCCTTTGGATCGCGCACGGCGGTCAAGTTATAGGTCTTGTTCCACTTGTGCAGCAGATCAACATAGGCCAGCAGCGCCGCCTGCTGCGCAGGCGTCACCGCCACGTCCATTTCGGACAGGCCGTTTTGTAGGGGTTTGGCAAGAGGGTGCATGGGCGGCTTTCTACAAGGCAAGCAATTTGCTTTTCAATTCGTCGAAATGTGGGTGGGAAAAATCAAACGGCGCATTGGGATAAGCAGTTTTGTAAATGCTGTTCAAAATCGCCTTGTGGTTTTCCTTTGAAGGGAATTCGGAACAGGCCAGAAATGATTCAATGCAGCTTCTTTGCGATGCCGAAATGGTCGATAAAATCAACGACTCCAGATAGCCCGTTTGCGTCAGCGGGTCGCACAAGATGTAGCTGCTGCAATCGGCATCAAGTTGTAAGTCCGCCAGAAGTTGTTGCAAGGCATGCTGCGTATTTTCAAAACCGCCATAACGTGCATCATTCTGGGCATCGTCGGCATCCACCACAAACAGTAAACGATGCGGCTCGGCGGCCATTGCACGTTTGAGTTCCTGATATTGTGCGTTGGTGGCATCAAACAAAAAACTTTTGCCTCTCAGTATATAAAAAGCCGGTTCGATTTTCAGTTTCAGATGTTCGATAAATGCCGTCAGAAATGCCTTGTCGTTACTCCCCTCGCAAACAATTGCCGCTTTCATTAGCGAATCTCCCGCTCGTCTTCCATGCTGTTCAACAGCATTTGGTAATCACGGGTAACCGTTTTGATTTCCTGCGCTGGATTTTTCACCAAACGTGTATAACTAATCTCCTGCTCATCCAGCCGTTTTGCAGTGCGAACAAAAGACTCCAGCATTTCCTTGGAATGCGTGGTCGCAAAGACTTGGCAGTTATTTTGTTTGGACAGGGTAAGGATGATTTTCCACAAACGATCCAGTTGGGTGTAGTGAATCCCGTTGTCGATTTCGTCGATAAACAGGTAGCCGTTCTCACGGGCATACAGCGCACAGATGATCGAAATGTAACTTTTCAGGCCATCGCCGAATTCGGAAATGTCGCGGTATTCACCACCGGTTAAGCATTGAGGCTTCTCACCAATCAACTTGAATTTGTCGATGCTGTTGTCAAATGCCTGAATAAATTGATTGAGTTCGGATTCCTTGTCGCGTATTTGAACCGCCTTGTAGGTTAAGCCCAACTGTTGGTCAGACAAGCCAAAGCAATCATTGAATTGAGCTTTTCTATCCCACTCATGAATCAGATTGAACTCCCTAGCGTTAATGGCAGAAGTTTCACCGTTAATGTTGTAGTGATAGGTTTTAACAGCATTGCCCATTTCGATTGAAAATTGGGTTGCCGCGACGTTGGATCTTGCCGAGTACCGACTCATTGAATTGAGCTGCGACAAATCATCCATCTCGCTAATAAGGACAAAATTCGATTTTTCACGGGCAAATTTGACAACACCTAACGCGGTGTTCATTTTGTTGATATTTGAACCTGCCACATTCACCAGCATCGCCTCCATCAACGCCGTCTTACCGATATTGTTTTTCCCGCCGATCAAATTCACCCGCTTGAAGCCGGACGCGCTGAAGCCTTTGAAGCATTTGAATTCTTCAATTTCGATTTCGGTTAAAAAATGGGCGTCCATGACTTCCTCGGTGGGTTCAACAGTTAACGGGCGGGATTGTCCCATAAAACCGGCTGTGCTTATTCCCGGCCTGACAGGCCGCGTTTCAGGTGCACCAGCAACAGCGAAATTGCCGCCGGTGTGACACCCGAAATCCGCCCCGCCTGGGCTAGTGTCGCCGGTTTGTGCTGGTTGAGTTTTTGTTGCACTTCGATCGACAGGCCGCGCACTTGGCGGTAGTCCAGATCATCCGGCAGGGCGAGGTTTTCGTTTTGCGCGGCGCGGGCGATTTCGTCGCGTTGGCGGTCGATGTAGCCTTGGTATTTGGCTTGGATTTCGACTTGTTCCGCCACGGTGGTGTCCGCCACGCCCTCGCCCGCTTGCGGCAGGGTCATCAAATCGGCGTAGTTGACATCCGGGCGGCGCAGCAACTCGTACAGCGAGTATTCGCGCTCGATGGCTTTGCCCAGCACGCGCTCGGCATCGGCGGCGGCGAGGATGCGCGGGTTGACCCACGTTCCGCGCAGGCGCTCGGCTTCGCGGGCGATGCCTTCGCGTTTTTGCTCGAAAGCGGCCCAGCGCACGTCATCCACCACGCCGAGTTTGCGCCCGATGTCAGTGAGGCGCAGGTCGGCGTTGTCTTCGCGCAGTTGCAAGCGGTATTCGGCGCGGCTGGTGAACATGCGGTACGGCTCGGATACGCCACGGGTAATCAGGTCATCCACCAGCACGCCGAGGTAGGCTTCGTCGCGGCGCGGGCACCAGCCGTCTTTACCCTGCACTTGCAAGGCGGCGTTCAGCCCGGCCAACAAGCCTTGCGCGGCGGCTTCTTCGTAGCCGGTGGTGCCGTTGATTTGCCCGGCGAAAAACAGCGCGCCTATCGCCTTGGTTTCCAGCGTCGGTTTCAGCCCGACCGGGTTGAAGTAGTCGTATTCGATGGCGTAGCCGGGGCGCAGGATGTGGGCGTTTTCCAGCCCTTTAATGGAGCGCACCAAGTCCCATTGCACGTCAAACGGCAGGCTGGTGGAGATGCCGTTGGGGTAGATTTCGTGCGTGGTCAG
>DHYQ01000063.1:30511-49870 GCA_002414205.1 Gallionellaceae bacterium UBA5126
TAGCGCGGGCCGACGCCTTCAATCACGCCGGTGAACAGCGGCGAGCGATCCAGCCCGCCACGGATGATGTCGTGGGTTTTTTCGCTGGTTTCGGTAATCCAGCACGGCAGTTGGCGTGGGTGTTGCGCGGCGTTGCCGAGGAAGGAAAACACTGGCACCGGCGTGTCGCCGGGCTGCTCCTGCATCACGCTGTAGTTGATGGTGCGCCCGTCGATGCGCGGCGGCGTGCCGGTTTTCAGCCGTCCGACCGGCAGGTTCAATTCGCGCAGGCGATGGGCCAAGCTAATCGCCGGTGGATCACCGGCCCGCCCGGCAGGGTAATTGGCTTGGCCGACGTGTATCAGCCCGGACAAAAACGTGCCGGTGGTGAGCACCACGGCGCGGGCGCGGAAGCGCAGCTTGAGTTGTGTGACGACGCCGACGACGCGATCCTGCTCCACCAGCAAATCATCCACCGCCTGCTGGAACAGCCACAAATTCGGCTGATTTTCCAGCCGGTGACGAATCGCGGCCTTGTACAAAATGCGGTCGGCCTGGGCGCGGGTGGCGCGCACCGCCGGGCCTTTGCTGGCGTTGAGGATGCGAAACTGAATGCCGCCTTCGTCGGTGGCGGCAGCCATCGCCCCGCCCAGCGCATCCACTTCCTTGACCAGATGGCCCTTGCCGATGCCGCCAATGGACGGATTGCAGGACATCTGCCCCAGGGTTTCGATATTGTGACTGAGCAACAACGTCTTGCAGCCCGCACGGGCACTGGCCAGCGCGGCCTCGGTGCCCGCGTGTCCGCCACCCACCACAATCACGTCAAAACTATCAGGAAAATCCATCGCAGCCAGTCCAAAAATCGTCAAAAAAGGGCGTGCATGATACAGCATTGCGCCACCCCCAAAAACCTGCGGCGCAAGGGTTTTCGGGGGCAGCGGGTGGAGGGCTTATTCGGCGTCGGCTTGTTTCAGTTGCAACGCCAGTTGGTACAAGGTGTTGCGCGGTTCGCCGCTAATGTTGGCGGCCAGTTGCACGGCTTGTTTCAATGGCAAATCGGCCAGCAGCAATTGCAGGGTGCGGCGGGCGCTGTCGGACAAACCTTCGGCGGGCGGCGCGGCGGACAGCAGCACGACGAATTCGCCACGTTGCTGGTTGCTGTCGGCTTGTAGCCAAGCGGCGGCTTCGGCCAAGGTTCCGGCAAAAAAAGTCTCGAACAGCTTGCTGATTTCCCGTGCCAGCACCACTTGGCGTTCATCGCCGCATACGCTGCGCATGTCATCTACGCATTCCACGATGCGGTGTGGTGCTTCGTAAAACACCACGGTGCCATTTTCAGCTTGCAGGGTTTGCAATTCGCTACGGCGGGCGGCGGCTTTGTTGGGCAAAAAACCGTGGAAACGGAAATGCGGCGACAGCAGGCCCGAAGCGGACAGCGCGGCGACGGCGGCGCTTGGTCCCGGCACGGGGATGACGCGGAAGCCCGCCGCCCGCACCGCCTGCACCAGAATCGCGCCGGGGTCGCTGACGGCAGGCGTGCCCGCATCGCTGATGAAGGCCACGCTTTGCCCGCTGCGCAGCCAGCCCAGCATGCGCTCGGCGCTGCCGCGTTCGTTGTGTTGATGCACCGCCACCAGTTGCTTGGCGCGGATGTGGTGCTGCGCCAGCAGGTGGGCGCTGTTGCGGGTGTCTTCGGCGGCCACCACGTCGGCCTGGGTCAGCACGTCCAAGGCGCGCAGGGTGATGTCGCGCAAATTGCCAATCGGCGTGGCGACCACGTACAGGGCGTTTTCCAGCGGGGTCATATCAGCGTCGCTCCGTCCACCACAGCATGCCCAGTCCCAGCAGCAGGAACAGCAAACTCATGGCGGAAGCACTCAAAAAAGGTTGCCAGTCGTTCAGCGCCCCAATGCTGGCGAACAGCCGACCGATAAAGTGGAACAGCAGCCCCAGCACGATGCCGAGGAAAATCTTGCGGCTGGCGTTGCCGCTGCGGTGTTGATGTCCGGCAAACGGCAGCGCCAGCACCATCATCACCCACACCGCCAGCGGATAAATCAGCTTGCCCCACATGGCGATTTCGTAGCGTGCACTTTGTTGGTGGTTGTCGCGCAAATGACTGGAATACTCGTACAAATCGCTGGCCGACATTTGCTCTGGCACCACCATCAGTACGCTGAATACATTGGGGTTGACCTGTGATTGCCAAACTTGACTGGGGTGGCTGGCGGTCGTCACGCCTGCCGGGCTGAATTGTGTCTCGCGTACCTTGTTCAATTCCCATATCCCGGTTTTGACAAAGCGCCCCTGTTCGGCATTGAGGATGCGGGTCAGGTGGTAGCTGTCGTCAAACTGGTAAATCGACACGTCATTCAGCAAGGTGCTGGAATACACGCTTTTGACATTGACGAAGCTCTGATCATCCTTGATCCACACCCCGGAGCGGAAAGTCTGCACGGTGTGTGAGTTGAAAGCCTTCAGGCGCAGTTTTTGCGCCAGTTGCTCACTGGGCGGGGCGATGTATTCGCCGCAGACGAAGCTGAGCATGACCAGCGGCAGGCCGATTTTGCCCAAGGCGCGCAGCATGTCTGGCAACGACGCGCCGGAGGCGCGGTAGATGGTGAGTTCGGAATGGTTGGCCAGATTGACCAGCGCCACGATCGTGCCAATCAGCACCGCCACCGGGAATAGTTCATATACATGGCCGGGGATGGTCAGTGCGACAAACAGCAGCACATAGCCGATGCCGTATTGCCCCTGCATGATGTTCATTTCGTGGATCAGGTCGAGGAAGGCGAACAGCAAAATCAGCGCGCCGAACACCAGCGCAATGCTGAAGTAAATTTCCCGACCGAGGTAGCGTGTCAGCAGTTTCATCGCGCCAATAGCCTCCGCCAGGACAGCAAGGTCATGCGGCGCTGGAACCATAGCGCAATCAGCACCAGCATCAGGCCGTGCACACTCCACAGGCCCAGCAGCGGCGACAGCTTGCCTTGTCCTACCCAGGCGTTGCTGACGCTGATCAGATTGCTATACAGCATGTAGATCACCATGGCAGTGACGAAATTCAGTGAGCGCCCAGCGCGCGGGTTGATGTAGCCCAAGGGAATCGCCAGCAGCGCCAGCAACAGCGCGCTAATGGGCAGGCCTAACCGCCATTCCAGTTCCGCCAGATTCCAGGTGGTGGGCTTTTGCCATAGTGTCCAGGAGGGCAGGTTGCGCGGGTAGGCTTGGGCCGGTTTGGGCGGTGCGGCTTCGATGCGCATGGCGTAGCGCTGGAATTCCACGATGCGGTAGTCGCGCTGGCCGGGGGTGCCTTCGTAGCGTGTGCCGTTCAGCAAAATCAGGTAGCGGTCGCCATTGGCGCGGGTTTCTTGCAAACCCTGCTTGGCCACCATGGTGCCCAGCCGCCCGTTCTGCACCGACTGCACGAAGATGTTGTTGACGCGGTTGTTGCCCGCTTGGGTGTTCTCGACGAAATACACCCGGTCGGCCTGTTTGGATTCGCGGAACATGCCCGGCGTGGCCGCCGTCACGTCGTCGCGGTTTTCCAGAAACTGCTTGAATTCATCCGATTTTTGCAGCGCCCAGGGGGACAGTACCAGACTCAGCAGGGCAATCACCGCAATCACCGGCGCGGCGAACAGCAATACCGGGCGTATCCAGGCCGTCAGCGCCAGCCCCGCACCGTGCCATACCACCATTTCGCTGTCGCGGTAGCTGCGCGACAAGGTCATCAGAATCGCCATGAACACACTTAGCGACAGCAGTACCGGCAAGTAGTTGAGGGCGCTGAAGCCCAATAGCGCCAACACGCCGTCCGCCGCCAGCTTGCCGCTGACCGCATCACTCAAAAAACGGATCAATTGACTGATGACCACGATACCCAGCAACACCGAAAATAACAGCATGCCGTTGTTGGCCAACTCGCGGATTAACGCCCGTTCAAACACCCCCAATTTTCTGGGCTTTGACTTGTTAGGGGTTGTTTGCGGATAATCGGGCATCGAAAGGTTGACGTTGGGTCAATTTGAAAGGAGAAGCGCGTGGAATTTAGCATAAAACAAAGCAGTTCGGATAAACAAGCCAGCGGTTGCCTGGTGGTCGGGGTGTATGCAGACGGCGTGCTGTCGCCCGCTGCACAAGTGCTGGATGCGGCCTTGCAGGGCCAGTTGGCGCAATTGGTGGCGCGCGGGGATATGTCCGGTGCGGTCGGGCAAACCCTGCTGTTGCCCAGCGTGAACGGGATTGAAGCCGAGCGCGTGCTGCTGGTCGGGCTGGGCCGGGCGGAAGACTTGGGCCACAAGCAATTTCTGGATGCGCTGCGCGCCGTGTATGCCGCGCTGCACAAAACAACCGCCAAGGACGCCGCGCTCTACCTGACCGATGTGGCGGTGCAAGGCCGCGACATGGCCTGGAACATTCAGCAGACCGTATTGCTGGCCACCGAGTCGGTGTATCGCAGCGACAAGCTGAAGAGCAAGCCCGCCGATGCGCCCACGCTGCGCAAGTTGCTGCTGGCCTGCACCGACAAGCCCGGCAGTGCCAACAAGCAGGTACTGGCCCGCGCCATCGCCGTGGCGCATGGCATGAAGCTGACCAAGGATTTGGCCAATCTGCCCGGCAACGTCTGCACCCCCACCTATCTGGCCGAGCAGGCCAAGTCGTTGGGCAAGCATTACAAGTTCGACGTGGAAGTGCTGGAAGAATCCGACATGGACAAGCTGGGCATGCACTCCTTGCTGTCCGTGGCACGCGGCAGCCGCCAACCGGCCAAGCTGATTAGCCTGAACTATCACGGCGGCGACAAAAAGCAAAAACCCATCGTGCTGGTCGGCAAGGGCATTACCTTTGACTCCGGTGGCATTTCGCTCAAGCCCGGTGCGGAAATGGACGAAATGAAATATGACATGTGCGGCGCGGCCACCGTGCTGGGCGTGTTGCGTGCCATTGCCGAAATGGAGCTGAAGCTGAATGTGGTCGGCGTGATTCCGAGTTGCGAAAACATGCCCGGCGGCGACGCCAGCAAACCCGGCGACATCGTGAAGAGCATGTCCGGCCAAACCATTGAAATTCTCAACACCGATGCCGAAGGCCGTTTGATTTTGTGCGACGCACTGACCTACGCCGCGCGTTTCGAGCCTGCCACTGTCATCGACATCGCCACCCTGACCGGTGCCTGCGTGATTGCGCTGGGCCACGTTGCCAGCGGTTTGTTGAGCAATCAGGACGATTTGGCGCAGGAACTCTTGGCCGCCGGGCAATACACCCAGGATCGCGCCTGGCAGTTGCCGCTGTGGGACGATTATCAGGCGCAACTGGATAGCAACTTTGCTGATATGCAAAACATCGGCGGGCGCGCCGGCGGCACCATTACCGCTGCCTGTTTCCTGGCCCGTTTCACCAAGGACTACCGCTGGGCCCATCTGGACATCGCCGGTACCGCCTGGAAGTCCGGTAAGGACAAGGGTGCCACCGGTCGTCCCGTGCCCCTGCTGACCGAGTATCTGGTCAAGCAGGCCGGTTGATCTCACCTGACGGGAGGGGCCACCCTCCCTCCACCATGACACGTATTGATTTTTACAGCCACGTGGCCGACAAGCTGCGCACGGCCTGTATGCTCAGTCACAAGGCCATGCAGGCCGGTGTGCCGATGGTCGTCAGTTTTGCCGACGAGGCGAGCTTGCGGGCGTTCGACCAACTGCTGTGGCGTTATCCCGGTACTGGCTTTGTGCCGCATTGCCGCAGCACCGAGCCGTTGGCTGCGCAAACGCCGGTGTTGCTACATTTGCCCGCAGACCCCCTGCCGACGCACGCCCTGCTGATGAGCCTGCATGCCGACATCGTGCCGTTTTTCAGCCGTTTTGAGCGCGTGATTGAGCTGGTGGGGCTGGAGGATGCCGACAAGGCGCAGGCGCGTGAGCGCTACCGATTTTATCGGGATCGCGGCTATGACCTGCGCACGCTGGATTTAAGCAAAGGGGGGAATCATGAAGGAGCTTGACCCGCTGGACGATTTGCCCGTGCTGCGGCCTGAAGACGTGTTGGATGAATTGCCGCTGCTGACCGAGGTGATTGCCGCGCCTGCACCGGTTTCAGCGCCGGAAGATGGTGTCACGCAGGTGATGCGGGCGGTGCTACCGGAGGATTCCGCCTTGTCATCGGACTTGCCGGCAGTTGAGGCTGAACTGGCCCCGTCCCCCCCCTCCCCGACAGTGCCGACGGTGGATACCGATCCGTCGGAGGGGGTGAGCGCAGCGTCGGTGCTGACAGTGGACAGGGCGGCATGGCCGTCCACAGTCGCCGAGGCGGCGTCGCCATTGGCGGTGGCACCCGTGGTGCCTGTGACGGAAGTGATGGCGCTTCCCGCCGCCCCGCTGGTGGAAGCGGCGGTCTTGTCGGGCGTTGCGGTGGTGCAGGACCTGTCGGCATTGCCGACGACCGAAGGGCAGGGGGTGGACGAAGTGCCGCCGTCCCTGCCGCCATTGCAACTGGATGAGCCCACTTTTCAGCGTTTGCTGGCGGGGCTGGCGCAGCGTTTAAGTTCAGACCCGGCACGTGGCGTGTTGAGCGAGGACGACTACGAGCGCCTGCTGGATCGCTTGGAAGATCATCTGGAAAATTTGCTGCACCAAAAAATGGAGCTGTACGTTGCGCGTTTGCGTCCGGCCATCGTCGCCCAAGTCATGGAGGAAATGCGCCATGAAGCCTTGCAAATGGTATTGAAGGGCGATGACGGCGGCGCATAGCCCCTACGGCTGTTATACAATCGCCCGACCCTTTTCAGGAATTGCATCATGTTCAGCTTTTTAAAACGTAAAAAGGACGACGCGGTCGCGGTCAGCCCTGCCACCCCGGCGACTCAGGGCTGGTTTGGTCGTCTCAAGCGCAGTTTGGTGCGTACCAGCAGCCAGTTGACTGATTTGTTCAGCCGGGGCGGCAAGATCGACGACGAGTTGTATGAGGAGCTGGAAACCATCCTCATCACGGCTGACGTGGGCATGGATGCCACCAACGCCTTGTTGGCTGACCTGCGTCGCTACGTCAAGGTCAACAAACTCAGCGAAGCCAATCAGATGAAGGAAGCCTTGGCACAGTGTTTGCTGAAAATGCTGGCGCCGCTGGCCCAACCCTTGAACCCGAATCCGCAGCGGCCTTTTATCATCATGTTAGCCGGGGTGAATGGCGCGGGCAAAACGACCTCCATTGGCAAACTGGCCAAGTTTTTCCAGTCGCAAGGCTTGTCGGTGCTGCTGGCGGCGGGCGATACCTTCCGCGCGGCTGCCCGTGAGCAATTGATGACCTGGGGCGAGCGCAACAACGTGACGGTGATTGCCCAGCAAAGTGGCGATGCGGCGGCGGTGATTTACGATGCCATCCAAGCGGCGCAGGCGCGCAAGATCGACATCGTGCTGGCGGATACCGCCGGTCGCTTGACCACCCAAGCGCATTTGATGGAAGAAATCAAAAAGGTCAAACGGGTGATTGCCAAGGCTATTCCCGATGCACCGCACGAAGTATTGCTGGTGCTGGATGCCAATACCGGCCAGAACGCCTTGAGTCAGGTCAAGGCCTTTGATGCTGCGCTGGGGGTGACGGGGCTGGTGCTGACCAAGCTGGACGGCACCGCCAAGGGCGGGGTGATTGCCGCCATCGCCCATGCCCACCCGATTCCGCTGCGTTTCATCGGTGTCGGTGAAGGTCTGGATGATTTGCGCCCCTTTGTGGCAGAAGATTTTGTCGCCGCCCTGCTAGGGCTGTCAGACGACGAGTAATCCCATTTAATCAGGAGATTTTCATGGATAGAGAGCAGGCTACCGAGCTGATGCACAACTTGTTGCGCGCCATGTTGGCCAAAAAGGCGTCCGACTTGTTTATCACGGCAGGTTTTCCTCCCGCGTTCAAGCTCTTCGGCAAAATGACACCCGTTTCGTCGCAAGCGCTGACGGCGCAGCACACGCAAGAGTTGGCGCGCAGCATCATGAACGACAAGCAGGCCGCCGAGTTTGAAAAAACCAAGGAATGTAACTTCGCCATCAGCCCGCCCGGTATTGGTCGCTTCCGCGTTAACGTCTTCGTGCAGCAGCAGCGCGTGGGCATGGTGTTGCGGACGATTACCACCCAGATTCCTGATATGGATGAAATGGGGTTGCCTGCGGTGTTGAAGGACGTGGTGATGACCAAGCGCGGCCTGGTGATTCTGGTCGGCGGTACCGGCTCCGGTAAGTCCACCACCTTGGCCGCCATGCTGGGCTATCGCAACCAGAACAGCCAAGGGCACATCATCACCATCGAGGATCCGGTGGAGTATGTGCACGAGCACAAGAACTGTGTGATTACCCACCGCGAAGTGGGCGTGGATACGGATAATTGGGAAGCCGCGCTGAAAAACACCCTGCGTCAGGCGCCCGACGTGATTCTGATTGGCGAAATTCGTGACAAGGAAACCATGGAATTTGCCGTGGCCTTCGCCGAAACCGGCCACTTGTGCATGGCGACCCTGCATGCCAACAGTGCCAACCAGGCGCTCGATCGTATCGTGAACTTCTTCCCGGAAGAGCGCCGTCCGCAATTGCTGATGGACTTGTCGTTGAACGTGAAAGCCTTGATTTCGCAGCGCTTGGTGAGCAAAACCGGCGGTGGTCGGGTGGCGGCGATTGAAATTTTGCTGAATTCGCCCCTGATCGCTGACTTGATCTTCAAGGGCGAGGTGCACGCCATCAAGGAAGTGATGGCCAAGTCGCGGGAATTGGGCATGGAAACCTTCGACGGTGCGCTGTTTACACTGTATGAGGAAGGCAAGATTGGTTATGAAGACGCGCTGAAAAATGCCGACTCGGTGAACGACGTGCGCTTGCGTATCAAATTGCACAGTAAACGTGGTCAGCCGAATAGTGCGCAAGAAGAAGGTGTGCGCTTGCAATTGACCTAAACGGGCAACGGGTGAATTCTCCCGGCGTTTCAGTTAAGATTCGCGCCTGAATTTTTTTGTAAGCATTGTCATGGACATCCAGAAACGCATCACCCGGCACTTCAAGGAAAGCGCAGATTTGAAATTGAAGCTGCGCGAGGTGTTGGCCGAGCCGATTGCGGCGGGCGCGCAGCTTTTTTTTGATTGCCTGAGCAACGACGGCAAAATCCTGTGCTGCGGCAATGGTGGCTCAGCGGCAGATGCGCAACATTTTGCCGCCGAATTGTTGAACCGTTTTGAAAAAGAACGGCCTGGCCTGGCGGCGGTGGCGTTGACCACGGATAGCTCTGTCCTGACCTCGATTGCCAACGACTACGATTTCACGCAGGTGTTTTCCAAGCAAGTGCGAGCGCTGGGCTTGCCGGGCGATAGTCTGTTTGCCATTTCCACCAGCGGCAATTCGCCCAACGTGTTGGCGGCCATCGAAGCGGCCCACGCGCGCGACATGCGGGTGGTGGCCCTGACCGGACGGGATGGTGGCGCAATGGCAGCCGCGTTGCGGCCAGATGACGTGTTGATTTGCGTAGAATCCAAAAGCACCGCACGCATTCAGGAGGTGCATCTGTTGAGCCTGCATTGTCTGTGCGATGTGATTGACTATTTACTCTTGGGAGAATGAGATGAAGCGGGTCTTTGTTACCGGGCTGTTGTTGGCAGCCACCACTGTCAGTTTGCAAGGCTGTTTTTCTGTACCCGTGATCGCGGCCGCAGGCGTGGGGGGGGCGGCGGTGATGGTAGCGCAGGATCGCCGCGCCAATAGCGTGATGCTGGATGATCAGGCGATTGAAAACAAGGCCATGACTAACCTCAAGAAGGTGTTCAGTGGCAACCGTTTTAATGTGAACGTCACCAGTTTCAACCATAGTGTGCTGATTACCGGCCAAGTGCCGAATGCGGCTGATCGGCAGGAAATCGCCCGGATCGTGGCCAGCGTGCAAAATGTCCGCTTGGTCTATAACCAGTTGACCGTAGGTGTGGCGATTCCAGCACAAGAGCGCAACTATGATGCCTATATCACCTCCGATGTGAAAATGGGGCTGGTGCGGGTGAAAGATTTCCATTCTGATTACGTCAAGGTGGTTACCGAAGCCGGTGCCGTCTTCCTGATGGGGCTGGTGACGCGGGAAGAAGGCCGCATCGCGGCTGACGTGGCCAGCACCACGGGCAACGTGCAGCGTGTGGTCAAGCTGTTCGAGTACATTGACTGAGTATGTACCCCCTGCCTGTCTTTGAGCGCAAGGTTTGTCTCCTGAGTGAATTGCCTGCGCGGTTGGCGGATTTGCCACGGCCATTGGTGTTTACCAATGGCTGTTTTGATGTGTTGCATCGCGGGCACGTCACCTATCTGGCGCAGGCACGGGCATTGGGTGCATCGCTCATCGTTGGCGTGAACAGCAACGCTTCGGTCAAGCGGCAGGGCAAGGGCTCTGACCGCCCGATCAACGATGAACATGACCGCATGATGGTACTGGCGGCACTGGAGGCCGTGGATGCGGTGCTGTGCTTTGACGAGGACACGCCGCTGAATCTGATTCTGGCCTGCCAGCCCGATGTGCTGGTCAAGGGCGGCGACTGGGCACCAGAGCGCATCGTCGGCGCAACGGAAGTGCGTGGCTGGGGCGGCAGCGTGCACAGCATTCCCTTCCTGCACGAGCGCTCTACCACCGCTTTGCTGCAAAAAATCCGCGCCCTGTAATTCGAGAATTTTCCCATGAGTATGTCGCAACCCACTGAAATCATCCTGCATCAACAAACCCGTTCGCTGGAAATCGCCTACAGCGATGGCGCACGCCATACCCTGACGGCGGAGTTCCTGCGCGTGTTTTCGCCCTCTGCTGAAGTGCGCGGACATGGCCCCGGCCAGGAAACGCTGCAAGTCGGCAAGCAATTGGTCAACATCACCGAGCTGGAGCCGGTCGGGCAATACGCCATGAAAATTCATTACGACGACGGCCACGATAGCGGGATTTATTCTTGGGATTACCTCTACGGCTTGGGGCTGGATCAGGAAATTCTGTGGCACAACTACCTCAGTCGCCTGAAAAAAGCGGGTGCTTCCCGCATGCCCAAGGAGTGATCATGGCAGATACCCATTTCGGTTTTGAAACCGTCCCGGAACAGGAAAAAGCCAAGCGTGTGGCGGGCGTGTTCACTTCCGTTGCCGCCAAGTACGACCTGATGAACGATGTGCTGTCCATAGGACTGCACCGGGTGTGGAAGCGCTTTGCCATTGCCGTCAGCGGCGTTAACCGGGGGCAGCGCGTGCTGGACGTGGCCGGTGGCTCGGCGGATTTGTCGCAATTGTTTCTGGATAAGGTGGGGCCGCAAGGCCAAGTGGTGTTGACCGACATCAACAACGCCATGCTACGCGTCGGACGCGACCGGCTGCTGAACCACGGTCGTGTGACGCCGACCGTGCAATGCGATGCGGAAAAATTGCCTTTCCCGGACAATTATTTCGACTGCGTTAGCATCGCCTTTGGCTTGCGCAATGTGACACACAAGGAAACCGCGCTGGCAGAAATGCGCCGGGTGCTGAAGCCGGGCGGGCGGGTGCTGGTATTGGAGTTTTCCAAGGTCGCTCCGGCGCTGGCCCCGGTGTATGACTTTTACTCGTTCAAACTGCTGCCGAAGCTGGGGCAATTCATCGCCAATGATGCCGACAGCTACCGCTATCTGGCTGAATCCATCCGCATGCACCCAGATCAGGAAACACTGAAAGGCATGATGGAGGGCGCGGGATTGGGTAAGGTGGAATATTTCAACATGACTGGTGGCATCGTCGCCATTCACCGAGGCTACAAGCTGTAATCCGTGCGCGATCTTCCCTGTTACGTGCATCGCCCCGTCAGCTTGCCTGCGGGGCGTTGTCATTTCAGCGTGCTGCGGCTTGGCAATGTGGGCAATAGAACGTGGCGCGCTGGCCTTGGCGCAGGGTGAGGATGGGGCTGTGGCACACCCGGCAGGGTTGCTCGCTGCGGCCATACACCCAGTAGCTTTGTTGAAAGTAGCCGGACTGTCCTTGTGGATTGACGAAATCGCGCAGGCTGCTGCCGCCTTGGGCAATGGCTTCCGTCAAGGTGGCGCGGATTTCAGCCACCAGCCGTGCACACGCTTCCCGGCTTAGCAACAAGGCTGGGATTTGCGGATGCAAGCGGGCGCGGAACAAGGCTTCATTGGCGTAAATGTTGCCCACGCCGACCAGCAAGTGGTGATCCATCAGCAGCAATTTCAGCGCCGTTTTGCGGTTTCGGGTGGCCTGAAACAGAAAATCGGTATCGAAATTGTCGCCCAGCGGCTCCACGCCCAGATGCGCCAGCAAAGGATGTTGCGCGGGATCCCCCGGATGCCATAACACCGCACCGAAGCGGCGTGGGTCGCGCAGGCGTAAGCGCTTGCCATCGTCGAGCAGCAACTCGAAGTGGTCATGTTTCTCCGGCGGATGGTCTTGCAGCAGGATACGCAAGCTGCCGGACATGCCCAAATGCACAATCAGCCCCCCTTCGTCGCAATGTAGTAGCAGATATTTGGCACGGCGGGCGAGGTGTCGAATGCGTTGCCCCGGCAAAATATGCGGTAGTTCGACGGGAATGGGCCAGCGCAGTTGTGGCTGGCGTATGGTCACGGCGGCAATGCGGGCGCCGGTCAAATGCGGCGCTAGACCGCGCAAGGTCGTTTCAACTTCGGGTAATTCAGGCACGACGACGACTCCACCACAAATAGCCACCCCAACTCGCCAGCAACAGCGGCAGCAACAGCAACAGCGTGCCGCCGATCAGCGATAGCCCCGTTTGCGAGAGCTGAAGCTGGCTGTCCCGGCTGGGACGTGGCGTCAAATCCAGCAACCGATCATCGCTGGCGAGCCAGTTCACCATGTTCAAACCCAGATCGACGTTGCCACCATTACCAGCAAAACTGTTGGCAAGAAATTCACCACATCCCACGACGACGATGCGCTGATCCTTATTGGGTAGGCGCCGCGTCAGCGCACTGGCAATCACGACCGGGCCCGGTTTGTCCTGCCGTGGATCAAAGCGCACGGTGCCTGGCAGGGCTTTGGGGCTGACCCAACCTTCAGCCGCGACTTCCAGCAAATTGTGGCGCTGCCAGGCCGAGGGGGTGTTCCATAACAGCGGGCGGGCGGATGGGAAGGCGGTAATGAGGTCAAAATTCTGAGTGATGGCATGTGCGGCATAATGGCTACCTAGCGCCCAAGTGGCCGGCGCACGCATTTCCAGTGCCGCTGGATCAACCACCACGCCGGGCGGTAGTGTCAGGCCGAGTTTTGCTGCCAGCGGCTCCAAGCCGAACAGTGGCCCAACGTCCACCAGCCATAACACATTTCCACCGTGCTCAACAAATTGCAGCAGCTTGTCCACTTCACCCGGCAGCAAGGCGAGTTGGGGTTGAGTCAGCACCAGCAATGCGGCGTTGCGCGGTACTTCCGGGGCAATGGCGAGATTCAATGCCCGAATTTGCAGGCCGTTTTGCTTCAGGCGGGCGCCGAAAGGGTTGCCCAGATCGAAATTGGCGATGCCATCCAGCTTGCGCTCACCGTGACCCTCCAGATAAAACACCAGCCGCTGGTCGCTGCGGCCTAGGCGTAGCAACGTATTAGTGAGCACCGCTTCATTCAGTTTGGTCAGATGCTCACGTCGCCCGGCATACTCGATCACCATTTCACCATTCAGCTTGATCTGCGCCTGGCGGGTTTCACCCGGTGTTTGCGCCGGGTCGATGAAGGTGAGTTCGATGTCGGGTTTATAGCGCTGATACAGGGCGATAAAGTCACGGATGATTTTGCGCACGTCGCCCAGTTGCGCGTCTTGTGGGGTGGCATAGGCGGTAATACGTACCGGGCCGGAGAGTTCACGCAAGACGGTGACACTGGCGGGTTCCAGGCTATTGCCTGCGTTGAAGGTGATGTCGCGTTGCCAGTGATAGGTATGACTCAGCCAACCCAGTGCGGCGATCAGGGCAAACAGCAACAAGGGGGGCAGAAGTTGGCGCAAGTGGCCCGGACGCAACATGCCGGCATCTCCAGGAGGAAAGTGGGAAGGGGGCGGATTTTAACATGCCCCGACGGGCTGTCCGGGCGGAGCTGGCTTAGTGTTTGCCAGACAAACCGGATAACTCGTCCTGAAAAGGATCGTCTTGCACCGCGACGCGATATTCCTCATCGGCCCATTTGCCTAAATCAATCAGCTTGCAGCGTTCGCTACAAAAGGGGCGAGCGGGGTTGCTGCTGTGATAAGGATGACGCTTGCCGCATTGCGGACAAGCGACCAGCGGCGCGGTTGCCTGACTCATGCCAACTCGCAGAACGTTAGATGGAAGGAAACATCTTGCGCAAACACGGTGCTCTTGGCCAAATAATCCGCATGCAAGAAGCGGATGTTGATGGCATAGCGATTGGCGCCGACTTCCGGGACGCAGGGCAATGCACGCGGCAAGGCCAAGCGCAGCATCTGGGTATTGCGCCCGCCCTGCATTTGCTGGAAGTTGCCATTGCGGGCGACGAAATTCAGGGTATGGCCGCTGGCGCGCAACATGCGCAAGGCAATGCGTATGCCTTCCTGTATGGGCAGCAACGGCGACAGCCATGCTTCTAGGTCGGCACGACGCACGGCAGACGGTTGTTGCAGCCAGTAGTGATAGGACGGTAGGTCGAATTCACAGGTGCCACCGGGCATGCTGGCGCGCTGTTTGATGACCATGAGCCATTCATTCTTGCGCAGATGTTGGCCAATTTTGCCCAGCATGGCCAGCAGGTCGGTGGTGACGTGCTCCAGTTCCTGCAAGGTTTCCTCGATGTTGTGACCGGACAGGATGGGGTCATTGTCCGCACGCTGGGTCAGGTTGCGTTTCTGTAGTTCCAGCTCCTGCAACAATGCGGATTTTAGATCGGCGCGGCCGCTGGCTTCCAGAATCTCGAACAGGGTGGTGAGGGCTTCGTGGTGATCGACGGCGTCGTCTTGCAGCACAAAATGCGTCATGCGGGCAAACAAATCCTCCAGTCGCAACCAAGTGCGGACTTTTTCATTCAGGGGGAATTCGTAGTGGATCATGACATGGATGAGCTGGCAAATGCGGCGGAGGTTATTGCAAGCGCCGAAAATAGTCAAGAAGAGGCTGCTTGTGCAAGATTGATGTAATGTTGATGCAGCGCAGCAACTTGGGTTTGCAGGTTGGCGAGATCATTTTCATTGTGCAACACGTCATCGGCGCGCAATAAACGCGTGGCGCGAGGCGTTTGTTGGGCAATGATGGTGCGCACCATGTCAGCACTGAGCTGGCTACGTTCCATGACACGACTGATTTGCAGCGCTTCGGGGCAATCCACTACCAGCGTGCGTTGTACGGGCTGTTGAAAAAGTGGGTTGTCAAACAGGAGTGGTGCAACCAGCAAGGTATAAGGCGTTGTGCTGTGTGCCACTGCCTGCATGGCGTGCGCCATGATTTGCGGGTGCAGGATGTTTTCCAGCAGACGCTTGGCTGCGGGGTCGTTGAAAATGCACTCACGCATCCGTGCGCGCTGTAATGCGCCTCGTTGATCAACATATTGCGGGCCGAATTGCGCGGCAATTGCAGCCATCGCGGCGCCATTGGGCCCGGTTAATTGGTGTGAGATGACGTCGGTGTCGACAATGTCGGCACCACATGCGGCAAACAGATTGGCGACTGTGCTTTTGCCGCTACCGATGCCGCCGGTCAAGCCAATACAAAACGTCATGCCGCGCCCATGAGATAGCTACGCAGCAACGTTGGCCCCCAAAACAGGGCGACCACGCCACCGCCCGCCAAATACGGGCCGAAGGGGATGGGGACGTCCCGGCCATGTTGGCGGAACACCATCATGCCGATGCCAACTACCGCCCCGACGGAGGCCGAGGCAATGATGATCAGTGGCAATACTTGCCAGCCCAGCCAGGCACCGAGTGCCGCCAATAATTTGAAGTCGCCATAGCCCATCCCTTCCTTGCCGCGAATGAGTTTGAACAGCCAATACACGCTCCACAGTGACAGGTAGCCAAACATGGCGCCAAAAATTGCGCTGTGCAAGTTGGTATAAACATGGACGCTGTTGAAAAGTAATCCCAGCCACAGCAGCGGTAGCGTAATGTCATCCGGCAACAATTGTGTGTCGATGTCGATGGCCGTCAATGCCAGCAAGGCCCACAGCAACAGAAGGGCGCCCACCGCTGCCCAGCCAAAGCCAAAATGCACTGCTGCAAAGCAACTTAAACCACCGCTCACTGCTTCGATCAGCGGATAGCGCGGGGAAATCGGTGCGCCGCAGCCCTTGCAGCGGCCACGCAGCCACAAGTAACTCAGAATGGGAATGTTTTCCAGCGCGCCAATACGGTGTTGGCAATGTGGGCAGGCAGATGCTGGGACGACCAAGTTGTAACGCGGCGCAGGCGGCGGTTCTTCGCCGCGTAATTCGGCACACTGCTGCAACCAATCGCGCCGCATCATTTGCGGCAAGCGGTGAATGATGACGTTCAAGAAGCTGCCGACCAACAACCCCAACAGTAGGCAAAACCCGTCAAAGGCGACCGGTTCGGCCTCCAGTAATTGCAAAAATTCCATGCTTGTCCTTGTTGTGTGGGCTTAAACCGCTTCACCCATTTTGAAGATGGGCAGGTACATCGCCACCACCATGCCGCCGATCAGCGTACCCAGCACCACCATAATCATCGGCTCCATCAGGCTGGACAGCGCTTCCACGGCGTCATCCACTTCTGCTTCATAGAAGTCGGCCACCTTGCTCAACATCGAATCCAGCGAGCCCGCTTCTTCACCGATGGCCGCCATTTGCAGCACCATGCTGGGGAACACATTGGTGTCCTGCATGGCGGAGGTCAGGGAGTTGCCGTTCATGATTTCGCGCTGGATGTATTTGGTCGCGTCGTAATACACCACGTTGCCTGCGGCACCCGCCACCGAGTCAAACGCTTCTACCAACGGCACGCCGGCGGCGAACATGGTCGAGAGCGTGCGGCTCCAGCGCGCGATACTGGCTTTACGGATCAATTCGCCGAAGATGGGCATCTTCAACATGAATCTGTCCATGAAGTCCTGCATCTTCTTGTTGCGTTTCCAGAAGTAGAAGAAGCTGTACACCGAGCCGCCGACGCTACCGATAATCAACCACCAGTACTGCACGAAGTAGTCGGAAATCGCCATGATGACCAAGGTGGGGGTCGGCAGTTTTGCCCCGAAGCTGGAGAACAATTCCTTAAAGGCAGGAATCACGAAAATCATGATCACAGCGGTAATGACAAACGCCACGACGATAATCGAGGTGGGATAGAACAGCGCCGATTTGATCTTGCTCTTGATGGCCTGGATTTTTTCCTGATAGGTGGCCAAGCGATCCAGCAAGCTGTCCAGAATACCAGCGGCTTCACCGGCGCCAATCAGGTTGCAATACAAATCGTCAAAAAACAGTGGGTATTTGCGGAAGGCTTGTTCTAGGCTGGATCCGGTTTCCACGTCGGTTTTGATGTCGAACAGCAGCTTGGAAACCTTGGGGTTGTTGTGCCCCTTGCCGACGATGTCGAAGGCCTGCAACAGTGGCACACCGGACTTCATCATGGTGGCCAGTTGGCGGGTAAACAAGGCGATGTCCTTGGCGGTGATGGAGGCTCCGCCGGAGGTTTTTTGCTTTTTGATTTTAGTCACCATGGTGCCATTGCGGCGCAAGGTGGCACGGGCAATGGTCTCGCTCACGGCGCGGATTTCACCCTTGGCATTTTTGCCGGTTTTGTCGCGGCCCTCCCAGATAAAGGTGAGTTCCTTGGGTTGTTTAACGGTAGGCTGTTTGGAGTTGCTTTTGTTAGGTGTTGGTTTTGGCGCAGCCATGACGATATCCCCTGTTTAATGCTGCGGGCATGATGCCGAGCTTTCCTGGAATTGTAAAGAATAGTTAGTCCGCCGCCTCGTCATCACAAGGCAGGGCGGGAAAGATGCGGACGACTTTGACGACCCGGCCCTGTGTTTGTACGATTTCAATCGGGTGGTTGGCGATTTTCAGGCTGGTGCCAGCTTCGGGAATGTCCTGCAAATGTTCCAGAATCAAGCCGTTGAGCGTTTTGGCGCCGTCTAGTGGAAAGTGGAAACCAAATTTACGATTCAATTCCCGCACACTGATGCTGCCTTCCATGAGCAGGCTGTCATGATCCTGGCGCAAAAATCGCCCGGTTTGATGCGGCGACTGGGTGGTAAATTCGCCGACGATTTCTTCCAGAATCTGTTCCAGTGTCACCAGCCCCAGCAACTCGCCGTACTCGTCCACCACCAGCCCCAGTCGTAAACGCTTTTCCTGAAAATGCTGCAACTGCGTCAGCAAAGGCGTATCGGCAGGAATGAAATACGGATCCAGCAGCAGATTTTGCAAGGTCGAGTTTGCCGGTTCATCATCACGCAGCCAAGCCAAGGCTCGCTTCAGGTGCAGAATGCCGACGATGTTGTCCAGATTGTCGGCATACACCGGCAACAGCACATGGTGGCTGGTGACGATCTGTTGCCGCAGTTCTTCCAGTTTGGTGTTCAGGTTCAGGGCTTCGATTTGGTTGCGCGGTACCATGACGTCGTTGACGGTTATTCGCTCCAGATCGACCAGATTCAACAGCATTTTTTGTTGCTTGCGCGGCAGAAAGTGATGGGCTTCCAGCATCAGGCCGCGTAAATCGTCCAACGTCATTTTTTGCTGGCTATGGTCGGTTTGGATCTTGATGCGCAGCAGCCAGAAAATCCCTTTGACCAACGCGCTGGCCACCGACACGACTGGGTGAAACAGGGTAATCAGCGGTGCCAGCAAATAGCTGGAGGGCAGGGCGATGCGCTCCGGGTGACTGGCGGCAAGGATTTTCGGCAGGATTTCACTCACCACCAGCAGCACAAAAGTAATGCCCAGCGTGCCCAGCAGCAGTGCCAACTCGCTGGCTCCGAACACGCGCAGGATGAACAAGTTGGTCACGGCAGCGGCGGCGACGTTGAGCAGGGTGTTGCCGAACAAAATAGAGCCAAGCAGTTTGTCGATTTTGCTCAGCAGTTTGGCGGTGAGTTTGGCGGCCTTGTTGCCCTTGCGAATCAAAGCGTTCAGGCGATGGCGATTCAAGGCCATCATGCTGGTTTCGGCGGCAGAAAACCAAGCGCCCAACACCAGCAGTAGCACCAGCAGGGCGAAAATTTCACCCAGCGTCAAATCGTCCATGTCAGTGACCTATCCGGCGGTAGCTGTGCCACAGCATGGCGATGCCCAGCAGCACCATCGGCAGGCTGAGCCATTGCCCCATGCTCACGCCCCAGGTCATCAGGCCGAAAATGCCGTCATCCGGGTTGCGGGTGAATTCGGCTAGGAAACGGAAACTGCCGTAGCCAATCAAAAACAGCCCGGA
>DHYQ01000063.1:50027-51815 GCA_002414205.1 Gallionellaceae bacterium UBA5126
GTGGCATCGACGCGAGGAAACCACATGCCCCAAGGCGCATCAGTGGGGCGGCCCCACAATTCACCGTTGATGAAATTGCCAATCCGCCCCGCGCCCAGCCCCGGTGGCACCAGTGGTGCGACAAAATCCATCAGCGCCAGCCAGGTCAGTTGATGGCGGCGGGCAAAAATTGCCATCGCCACCAGCACGCCGAGGAAGCCGCCGTGGAAAGACATGCCGCCTTCCCAGACGGCCAGGATTTTCAGCGGATGGGCGGCGTAGTAGGCCGGTTGATAAAACAGCACCTCGCCCAGTCGCCCGCCCGCTACCACGCCCAGCACGCCGTAAAACAGCAAATCATCCAGAAATTCTTTATTGGCGTTGGGCAGGCGCGACAGGCGTTTGCGACCCAGCCAAACGAATAGCACAAAGCCCAGCAAATACATCAGGCCGTACCAGTGGATACCGAACGGGCCGAGGTGCACGGCCACCGGGTCGAATTGAGGGTAAATCAGCATGGAGCAAATCAGGTAGAATCGGGCCCCGGATTATACCCGACTTGGGTCTTGGCCTTCTGCCGCCCGGATTGAACGTCAATTGTCTGAAAGAGAACACCATGCCAGCTTACCGCTCCCGTACCTCCACCCATGGCCGCAACATGGCCGGTGCCCGCGCCTTGTGGCGTGCCACCGGCATGACCGAAGGCGATTTCGGCAAACCCATCATCGCCATTGCCAATTCCTTTACCCAGTTCGTGCCCGGCCACGTCCACCTGAAAGACATGGGGCAACTGGTGGCACGCGAGATTGAAAAGGCCGGCGGCATTGCCAAGGAATTCAATACCATTGCCGTGGATGACGGCATCGCCATGGGGCACGACGGCATGTTGTACTCGCTGCCTAGCCGCGATTTGATCGCCGACAGCGTGGAATACATGTGTAACGCCCATTGCGCCGACGCGCTGGTGTGCATTTCCAACTGCGACAAAATCACCCCCGGCATGCTGATGGCCGCCATGCGCCTCAATATCCCGGTGGTGTTCGTGTCCGGCGGGCCGATGGAAGCGGGCAAGGTGAACTGGAATGGTCAAATCAAGGGGCTGGATTTGGTGGATGCCATGGTGGCTGCCGCTGACAGCCGTTGTAGTGACGAGGAAGTGGATGCGATTGAGCGCTCTGCCTGCCCGACCTGCGGCTCCTGCTCCGGCATGTTTACCGCCAACTCCATGAACTGTTTGACCGAGGCGCTGGGCTTGTCCCTGCCCGGCAACGGCTCCTTGGTCGCCACGCACGCTGACCGCAAGGAACTGTTCCTGCGTGCCGGGCGGCTGTCGGTGGAGCTGTGCCGCCGCTATTACGAGCAGGATGATGCCAGCGTGTTGCCGCGCAACATCGCCACTTTCGCCGCGTTTGAAAATGCCATGACCCTGGATATCGCCATGGGCGGCTCCACCAACACCGTGCTGCATCTGTTGGCGATTGCGCACGAAGCAGGCGTGAATTTCACCATGCAGGACATGGATCGTTTGTCGCGCCGTGTGCCCACCCTGTGCAAGGTTGCGCCCTCCAGCGATTACCATCTGGAAGACGTGCACCGCGCCGGGGGGATTCCGGCCATTTTGGGCGAATTGCTGCGCGCCGGGCTGCTGCATGGTGACGTGAGCACCGTGCACAGCCGTACCTTGGCGGAAGGTTTGCAACAGTGGGACATCACGCAAAGCAATGACGCGGTGGTGCAAAACTACTTCCGTGCCGCGCCCGGCGGGATTGTGACAACCATCGCCTTCTCGCAATCCATGCGCTATCCCGA
>DHYQ01000062.1:0-191 GCA_002414205.1 Gallionellaceae bacterium UBA5126
TCACCCTTGGGATGCTCCACGGCGGCGTAGGCTTCGCCTGCTGGAATGTGCATGCCTTCGGTAAACAGCTTGAAGTGGTGAATCAGCTCTTCCATGTTTTCTTTCATGGACACGCGGCTGGGCGGGCTGACTTTGTGGTTGCTGCTCATTACCGGGCCGGGATTGACACGCAGCCAGTCCACGCATTGCTT
>DHYQ01000062.1:450-5550 GCA_002414205.1 Gallionellaceae bacterium UBA5126
CGGTTGTCGGTCAGCAGGGTTTCGTATTCGTCCACACACGCGGGGAAGCGCTTGGTGAAATCGTCGATGAAGTCCAGCACGGAACCACGGCGGTTTTCATTCAGCTTTTCAATCGCGGCGGCGTTGTGAATCTTGGAGACTTCGTACAGCGGCATGCTGTCCGGCAAATCGCGGTACACGCCACCGGGCCGATAGTAAGCCGCATGCAGACGTGCGCCGGAAACGGCTTCGTACACGTCCATCAAGTCTTCGCGTTCGCGGAAGCAGTACAGGAACATGGTCATCGCGCCCACGTCCAGACCGTGCGCACCCAGCCACAACAGGTGGTTCAGGATGCGGGTGATTTCGTCGAACATGGTGCGGATGTACTTGGCGCGCATCGGCACTTCAATCCCGGCCAATTTTTCAATTGCCATCACGTAGGCATGTTCGTTGCTCATCATGGACACGTAGTCCAGACGATCCATGTAGGGCACAGATTGCAGGAAGGTCTTGTGTTCCGCCAGCTTTTCGGTGCCGCGATGCAGCAATCCGATATGCGGGTCAGCACGTTGCACCACTTCACCGTCCAACTCCAGCACCAGACGCAGCACGCCGTGTGCAGCCGGGTGCTGAGGCCCGAAGTTCATGGTGTAGTTTTTGATTTCAGGCATAGGTGCATCCCTCATTCCCGTAGTTGTCTTCACGCACGATGCGTGGGGTGACTTCGCGTGGTTCAACCGTCACCGGTTGATAGATCACGCGATTTTGTTGCGGATCAAAGCGCATCTCAACGTGGCCGGACAATGGGAAATCCTTGCGGAAAGGATTGCCGACGAAACCATAGTCGGTCAGCAAGCGGCGCAGGTCGTTATGCCCGGTGAAGATAATGCCGTACAAGTCAAAGGCTTCTCGCTCAAACCAATTGGCACCTGACCACAGATCAGTGCAGGAGGGCAGCATGGGGAAGTCATCGTCTTCGGCAAAAATGCGCACGCGCAGGCGTTGATTGTGACGCACCGACAGCAAGTGATACACCACCGCAAAGCGCGGGCCTTCCCAAGCGCCATCGCCATAAGCGGAGTAATCCAGGCCGCACAGGTCGATCAGTTGTTCAAAGTGCAACGGCTCGGCGTTGCGCAGGATCGCCAGCGCTTTCAGGGCATCCTCAGCCCGTACCACGATGGTCAATTCGTTCAGTTTTTCGTCGCTAGAGAGCAGTGCATCGCCCAGCAGGGCGCTGACGTGCTCACGCAACGCGGTCAAGTTGGCAGCCATAGTTCACCTTAGCGTGCGATGGTATTGGTACGTTTGATTTTGTTCTGGAGCTGAATCAGTCCATACAAAAGGGCTTCTGCGGTCGGTGGGCAGCCCGGAATGTAAATATCCACCGGCACGATGCGATCGCAGCCGCGAACCACAGAGTAAGAGTAGTGATAGTAGCCGCCGCCATTGGCGCAGGAGCCCATCGAAACCACCCAGCGTGGCTCTGCCATCTGGTCATACACTTTGCGCAGTGCGGGTGCCATTTTATTGGTCAGCGTACCAGCGACAATCATCACGTCAGATTGACGAGGGCTCGGACGGAACACGATACCGAAGCGATCCAAGTCATAGCGTGATGCACCAGCTTGCATCATTTCGACCGCACAACAGGCCAAGCCAAAAGTCATCGGCCACAGCGAACCCGTGCGGGTGTAATTGATAATGGTGTCCAGCGTGGTCGTGACGACGCTTTTTTCCAATACACCTTCTATTCCCATTCCAACGCCCCTTTCATCCATTCATAGACAAAACCGACTACCAGAATTGCCAAGAAAATCATCATGGAAACAAAACCAAACATGCCAATTTCCTTCAGCACGATGGCCCAAGGGAAAAGGAATGCAATTTCAAGATCGAAAAGGATGAACAGAATGGCGACGAGGTAATAGCGCACGTCAAACTTCATACGCGCATCTTCAAAGGCCTCAAAGCCGCACTCGTAAGGCGATAATTTTTTGCTATCAGGACGGTTGGGAGCAACTAAGCGCCCCAAGACGACAGGAATGACACCAACAGCCAATCCGACGCAGATAAACAGCAGCACCGGAAAATAGTTTTCCAACATTTTGCTTCCCCCTGTATGTTTTTGACGATGATTGCTGCATTGCACAGCATCCCGCTTAATTATTTGTGTCTTAAACTGGCGCTGGGCCAGATTATTGGTGCCGATGAGCAGACTCGAACTGCTACGCCTTGCGGCACTACCCCCTCAAGATAGCGTGTCTACCAATTTCACCACATCGGCTAAAACTCAAATTTTATTTTGGAATTTCCTTGGATTTGGAATTGTCCACGGGCGCAGGCACAGGTGCCGACTTCTTGATCGCGTTTACTTTGTCCATGACGCCTTGTTGCTGCGCAGGATGAGACGAAAAATAGGTCAGCGATAAACTGGTCACGAAAAAAACACCCGCAGCAACCGCAGTACTACGACTCAGGAAATTCGCCGAGCCACTGGAGCCAAACAGGCTGCCGGCAGATCCGGTGCCAAATGCGGCGCCCATGTCCGCACCTTTGCCATGTTGCATCAAAACTAACGCTACCAATACCACGGCGGTCAGAATATGTACCACCAAAACAATTGTTTCCACTCAAAACTCCAAAATCAAACTTGACCTGCGCGACAAATCGCCAGGAACTCTTCAGCCACCAGCGAAGCGCCGCCTATCAGGCCGCCATCAATGTCCGGCATGGCAAACAATTCTGCTGCGTTACCTGCCTTGACACTACCGCCATACAGTATAACCAATTCTGCGGCAATTTGCTGGTTTGCGGCAGCGATGCGCTGACGAATGAACGCATGCACGGCTTGGGCTTGTTCGGAAGTGGCGGTCTTGCCGGTGCCAATCGCCCAAACGGGTTCATAAGCCACGACCGCGCCTTGCAAGGCTTCAACGCCTGCCAACTGGGTTAGGGCGTCAATTTGTTCGGCGATCACCGCTTCGGTCACGCCAGCTTCACGTTGCTCCAGTGTTTCGCCCACGCACAGGATGGGTACGAGGCCGCCTTGTTTGGCAGCGAGGAATTTTTCCGCCACCAAGTGGCTGCTTTCAGCGTAGTAAGTGCGACGTTCGGAGTGACCAACGATGGCGTAGGTGCAACCAAAGTCTTTCAGCATGGCGGCGGATACTTCGCCGGTGTAGGCGCCTTTGTCCAACTGGTGTACATCCTGCGAACCCCAAGCGACATTGCTGCCGGACAGGGTGGCTTGTGCTTGGGCCAGATAGGGGAAGGGGGCGCAGAGGGCGCAATCGACGTTGTTCAACGATGCGGCGCCCTCGCGCACGGCCTGTAACAGGGCGGCGTTTTGAGCCAAATTGCCGTGCATTTTCCAGTTGCCTGCTACCAGTTTGCGACGCATGGTGATCTGTCCGTTCAGTGTTGAAAAGTGCGCGAATCCTAACCGCTAACCGGAAAATAATCAATTTGAATGAGCAACTTTCTTGCCATGAATTGGAAAATTTCCGGCGAGCGGTGGGGTGTGTTTTGTTTTTAATAAGCACCCTTGGAATTATTAAATATTCCGCGCCAAAAAGGTGGCAATTTACGTGTTACAACGGTGTTTTTTAACGCATGCGGACGCACGACGTCCGCATATCAGCTTAGCCGTTTTGCGCTGCCAGTTGCTGGGTCAGCACCACCAGTTGTTCCAAGCGCGCCTTGGCGGCACCGCTGGCAATGGCTTCGCGGGCCTGTTCCACCCCATCGGCCAGCGTGTCCGCTAGTCCGGCCAAATAGATGCTGGCCCCAGCGTTCAGCAGCACGATATCACGCGCCGGGCCGGGCTGGTTGTCCAGCACGCCCAGCAGCATGTCCCGCGAGGCTTCTACATCGCGGGCGTGCAAGGTCGATAATTCGGCGGTTTGCAGGCCGAACTGCTGCGGATGTAGGGTGTATTCGTGCACTTCGCCGTCCTTCAACTCTGCCACCAGCGTTTTGCCGCTCAGGGTAATTTCGTCCAGCCCGTCCTCGCCATGCACAATCAGTGCCCGGCGGCTGCCCAGACGATGCAGCACCCGCGCCTGTATCCCCACCAAATCGGGATGGAACACCCCCATCAGTTGCTGCTTGGCCCCGGCGGGATTGGTCAGCGGGCCGAGGATGTTGAACAGCGTGCGCACGCCCAACTCGCGTCGCACTGGCGCGGCATGTTTCATGGCGCTGTGATAATTCGGCGCGAACATAAAGCCGAAACCGACCTGCGCGATACACTGCGCCGTCTGCGCCGGGGTCAGGTTGATATGAATGCCCAGCGCCTCCAGCACATCCGCGCTGCCGGATTGCGACGACACCGAGCGCCCGCCGTGCTTGGCCACCTTGGCTCCCGCTGCTGCTGCCACAAACGCCGCCGCCGTGGAAATGTTGAAAGTATGCGCCCCGTCGCCGCCCGTGCCGCAGGTATCCACCAGACGCGGATCATCCGCCAGCGCCACCTTGGTGGATAACTCGCGCATCACCGTCGCCGCCCCGGCGATTTCGCCGATGGTTTCCTTTTTGATGCGCAGCCCGGTAATAATCGCCGCAATCATCACCGCCGACACCTCGCCGCCCATGATCTGGCGCATCAGCGCCACCATTTCGTCGTGGAAAATTTCGCGGTGTTCGATGATGCGCTTCAAAGCCTCTTGTGGTGTCATGGTTTACCCTCCAGAAAATTTTTCAGCATGGCATGCCCATGCTCGGTCAGAATGGATTCCGGGTGAAACTGCACCCCGTGTACCGCCAGCGTCTTGTGCCGCACGCCCATGATTTCGCCGTCGTCCGTCCAGGCGGTGACTTCCAGACAATCCGGCATGGTCTCGCGCTCAATCACCAGCGAATGGTAGCGCGTGGCAGTAAAGGGACTGGGCAGCCCGGTAAACACGCTGCTGCTGTGATGATGAATCGGCGAAGTCTTGCCGTGCATCAACTGCTTGGCATGAATAATCCGCCCGCCAAACGCCTGGCCGATACTCTGGTGCCCCAGACACACGCCCAGAATCGGAATTTCCCCGGCAAAACGCTGAATCGTCGGCACCGACACCCCCGCCTCATTCGGCGTACACGGCCCCGGCGACAGCACAATCCGCGCCGGCC
>DHYQ01000062.1:5673-10118 GCA_002414205.1 Gallionellaceae bacterium UBA5126
CCCAGCTCCGCAAAATACTGCACCAGGTTGTAAGTGAAGGAATCGTAATTGTCGATCATCAATAACATAAACACTCCAAAGGGAAAGGTCGGCTCGAAAATGCCGTGTGCAGCTTTTCCAAGACTCCCAACAAACGGCAAACGGGCGCGATTATCGCAGCGAGTGGCGGGGGCGTCTAATTCATTTGCTGCTCATGCCGCAGCAGCGTACCGGTGAATTGCAGGAAATCTTCCAGATGCTCGGTAATCACGCTAACCACGATGGGGATGAGCAAACTTTGGTAGTCATGCACGGCCAGATTGCGGAAGCCGACCATTTTTTTCAGCGATTCCGCCAGTGGCAAGTTAATCCGTCCCGCCTGCGCCAGTAAGTCAAACACTTGGCGCGCACTTTGCGGCAAGCCCAACTTGTCGCGCCGAATCAGGTGATGTCCCAAATCCAGCGCCGCCTCGCATGCCCGCTGAATGTTCAAAATCGCCGCATCCTGGCGCGAATAATCGGTCGCAAAATTCGCCCCCGCAGCGGCATACTCCTCGTGCACCCGCGCCACGCAGCGTTCAATGCTCGCTACCTTGTTCAACACCACATCATCGACCATACACCCTCCCATTTTGCGCAATATCGGCCAGCAACGCCGCCCGCCCCGCATCCAGCCGGATTTTTTCGCCCAGCACAAAACACTCGAACAACCCGGCTGCGGGTTCGCTGGCCCACAAGCGCTGTCCTTGCGTTAGCACCTGGTACTGCATCACCGTGGTCGCGGCGCGCAAATCCAGCAAATCGACCTCGCAGCCCAACCGCTCCGCCAATTCGCTCGCCAACGTCCACAACTGCAACGGCTCGGCATACCCCGCCACCAGCACCGCCAAATCCAGATCGCTATCCGCCCGCGCCGTGCCCTGAATCCGGCTGCCAAAGGCGTAAATCGCCAACACCTGCGGCAGGGCATGGCGCAAAACCTGCACCACCGCACCGTTGGTGGACAATGCAGATTCGATAATTTCGATTGTGCAGCGACTCATTGGACACCCCAAATTTTGAACCGGCGGTAATGTACTGCAATGTGCCGCATAAACCAAACCGCAGCGTCATCACATGGCAAATACTTGTCCGCATAAAGGTTGATTGTCACCAGGTTGCATACCAGACCTGCCATATAATTCCACCGCGCAGCCAATTCAATCTGGTATGACTACAAATGGCCAAGAAGAAGAAATTAAGCAATCCCTTTTCCACCGGCGGTGGCGGTATTCATTTTGAAGCACATGTCCAAGCCAGTTTTGTTGCGTTAATGCTCACTGGTGGTCATGCTCCCTGCCTTCCCTGCTGGCCCATTCGGAAAGTCAAACTTCAGGGCAAGATTGACGGCTTCGATACAGATGACCTTGTTGTTTTCGTAGAAGATACGAACAGCAAGGAGCAACGGAAACTCCTCGGACAGATCAAACATTCTGTTGCTATCACTCAGGGCAGCACCTTGTTTGGCGAAGTGATACAAGCCGCTTGGAATGACTTAACAATCCCAAGGTATTCACGAGAGGTAAAGATGTTATTGCCCTGATTACAGGATCACTCGGCACGACCGATGCACACAACGTCCAATGGATACTGAGCCAAGCAAGACATACCAAGAGCGTTGATGAATTTTTCAGAAACGTCCAGCAGGCAAATTTTAGTCCCGCCAAAAGTGCTGAAAAACTGGCGGTCATTCAGTACCACCTGAAAACTGTAAACGGCGGTAACGATGTTTCAAGGGACGACCTTTATGAGTTCCTGAACCACTTCCATCTACTCGGCTATGATCTTGGCAACGAGTTCGGTGTTGTCCTGTCTCTGCTGCACTCCCACATTTCCCAGTTCCAGCAACAGTCTCCACAATGGGTTTGGTCTCGAATTGTCGATATTGTACAAACCTGGAATCAGGACGCTGGCACGGTCACTCCTGACAAGTTGCCAGATGATCTTCTGGAAGCATTTAAACAAAAAACTGTGGCAAAAATGCCCGAAGAATTCAAGGTAGCACAGGAACAACCTAAAACCGATTGGACTCATCACCCGGATGCCACCCATCTGGCCTTGGCGATTCTGATTGGCGCTTGGCAAGACAATAGTCAAAGTGACCGTGAAGCGATAACCCAGTTTCTCGGCATCCGTTATGACGAATGGCTAACGAAGGCGCGGGAATTATTACACTGCCCTGATAGCCCGTTGTCCATCAATAATGGCACCTGGAAAGTTGTTAATCGCGCCGAGCTTTTCTCCCTGCTGGGATCGCGCATTCTGGATCAGAACCTTGATACGTTTAGATTGCTGGCTGTTTCCGTGCTAAAAGAGCCAGACCCCGCCTTTGAACTGCCCGCCGAAGAACGTTACGCAGCAAACATTCATGGCAAGGTGCTGAAATGTTCTCACGTGTTGCGAAATGGCATTGCCGAAGGTTTGGCTATCTTGGGTAGCCAGCCGGAATCAGGCACGAACTGTTCGCAGCGAAAAGCTGAAGCAACCTGCATATTGGTGATACGTGCACTTTTGATGGATGCCGATTGGGTTTTGTGGGGCAGCCTGAGTAATTTACTGCCTACCTTGGCTGAAGCCGCGCCCGGTGAATTTCTTAATGCAGTCGAAAATGCGCTGCGCCTGACGCCCTGCCCCTTTGATACGCTTTTTTCTCAGGAAGGTAGTGGCATCACCGGCAACAATTATTTGACTGGCCTGCTTTGGGCGTTGGAAGGATTAGCTTGGGATGAGCAATATCTGGTTCATGCCTGCGTCATACTTGCCGAGCTTGCCAGCCATGACCCCGGTGGCAGATGGACTAATCGCCCATCCAATTCGTTGAAAACCATTTTGCTACCTTGGCTGCCACAAACGCTGGCTCCTGTTGAAAAGCGCAAGGTGGCAGTGAGAACCATTCTTAATGAATGGCCAGATATCGCCTGGAATTTGATTATTCAGCTTCTCCCTAATCAGTTCCAAACCTCCACCGGGTCGTACAAATCCCGTTGGCGCAAAACCATCCCCAAAGATTGGGAAAACGTTACACATCAGGAATACTGGCAGCAAATTTCTTTTTATGCAGAACTGGCCGTGGCTACCGCAGGCCAAGATGCCGTTCAACTTTCAACATTGATCGACCATTTTGATAGCCTGCCTGAACCTGCTGTTGAACAGCTTCTCCAAGTTCTCTCCTCCCAGTCCATTGCAGCACTGCCTGAAGAGCAACGACGCTTGATTTGGAACCATCTCACGAAATTCACCAACAAATATCGGCGCTTCTCTGATGCAAAAGGGGTGTTGCCCGACGAGCTGATTACCCGCATTGAACAAGTTGCCAAGAAACTCGCGCCTCTCAACCCGTTCCATTTATATCAACACCTTTTTACCGATCATGATGCGGATCTTTACGAAAAGGGGGAAAACTGGGAGGAGCGGCGAAACAAACTCGAAACAAAACGTGAAACGGCCATTACAACAATCTTTCAGCAACAAGGGGCGGAGAGAGTCATCCAGTTTGCCGAATCTGTCTCTTTACCTGGCCAGGCAGGCTACACACTTGGCGCTCTCCACGATTCAATCATTGAAAAAAATCTGCTGCCTCGCTTTCTGGATGCTGCGGAGAATAACCGGATGGCGTTGGTGAGCGGCTTTATCCGGCGACGTCACCACCTCAAAGGCTGGGAGTGGTGCGACGCCATCGATAAATCCGACTGGACACCGGAACAGACCGCGCAATTCTTGGCTTATTTGCCGTTTACCAAGGAAGCCTGGGTACGTGCGCCTGAATGGTTACAAATACACGAAAAAGAATACTGGATCCGTACCCACGCAAATGTTTGGACAGCAGAGGGTGACTATTCATTTGCGATTGAAAAACTCCTTGCCCATGGCAGGCCGCATGCTGCCATCAATTGCTTGTACAGAATGTGCTATGACAAGCAGCCAATCGATACGAATCAATGTGTTCGTGCATTGCTCACAGCACCTTCCTCCAGCGAACCCGGCTACGCCATGGACGGGTACCACATTGTTGAACTGATCAAGTTCCTTCAGGCCGAGCCTTCGGTTAACCAGGACGACCTCTTTAGAGTCGAGTGGGCTTATGTCCCCTTGCTCGATCGTCATAGAGACGCTGCGCCCAAACTTCTTGAAAGCAGACTGGCCAATGACCCCGCATTCTTTTGCGAGGTAATTCGACTGATCTACCGATCCAAGAAAGAAAATCAGCCATCAAGAGAGCACACCGAGGAATCAAAGGCCATCGCAACAAATGCTTGGCGGCTGTTGCATGAATGGAAGACACCGCCTGGAACCCAAAAAGATGGGACATTCAGCGCAGCGCATTTCACCGCATGGTTGCAAAAGGTCAAAGAGGTCTGTGTGGAATCCGGCCACTTGGAAGTTGCACTCGGCAGTATCGGGGAAGTATTGACACATGCCCCACCCGA
>DHYQ01000062.1:10238-21743 GCA_002414205.1 Gallionellaceae bacterium UBA5126
GGGATATACAACTCTCGCGGCACTTATTGGGTTGATCCAAGCGGCAAACCCGAAATGGCGTTGGCTGAACAGTTTCGACATAAAGCCGAAGAAATTGAGAACGCTGGCTTTCAGCGCTTTGCCGTCACCTTGAAAAGTTTGGCGAGTAGCTTTGAACGAGAGGCGGAACAAGTAATCAGGGAACACCAAAATCGGGACGATGATTAGCAAATGAAAATTCGACCGCCATTCACTACCGGCACGGTACTTGGCACCTGCTAACCATTCGCACCGAACATCATGCGCTTGGCGACGAAGCGTTTGGCCAGCAGCGCGAAGTTTAATCTGAGGTGAAATTCAGGGTGCGCATGGCTGCCGGATTCGGGTTTGTCGCAGAAAGGGGTAAGTGAGTGTCGTTCTGTGGTTAAACCACGCCCGCCTTTTCCGCCTGTTCGTCGGCAAAGTAGCTGGAGCGCACCATGGGGGCGCAGGCGGCGTGGTCGAAGCCCATGTCTTTGGCCGCTTGTTCCAGCATGGCGAAGGTTTCCAGTGGGGCGTAGCGCAGCACCGGCATGTGGCCGTCGGAGGGTTGCAGGTATTGGCCGATGGTCAGCATGTTGACGCCGTGGGCGCGCAAATCACGCATGACTTCCAACACTTCTTCATCGGTTTCGCCTAGGCCCAGCATCAGGCCGGATTTGGTGGGAACGTTGGGAAAGCGGGTTTTGAAGTCTTGCAACAGTTTCAGCGAATGGACGTAATCGGCACCGGGGCGGGCCAGTTTGTACAGACGCGGCACGGTTTCCAGATTGTGGTTCAGCACGTCGGGCAAGCCGGTGGCCAAGGCGTCCAAGGCTTCGTTCAAGCGGCCACGAAAATCCGGCACCAGAATTTCCAGCCGGGTGTCGGGCGAACTGGCGCGAATCGCGGACAAACAATCCACGAAATGTTGCGCGCCGCCGTCACGCAGGTCGTCCCGATCCACGCTGGTAATCACCACGTATTTCAAATTCAGCAAGCCAATGGAGCGCGCCAGATTGGCCGGTTCGTCTGGGTCGGGCGGCTGTGGTTTGCCGTGCGCCACGTCGCAAAACGGACAGCGCCGGGTGCAAATGTCGCCCAGGATCATGAAGCTGGCGGTGCCTTTGCTGAAACATTCGCCGATGTTAGGGCAGGAGGCTTCTTCGCACACGGTGTGCAACTGGTGCTCGCGCAGCAGGCGTTTCACGTCGTGGTAGCCGGTGCCGCTACCGGCTTTGACGCGAATCCATTGTGGCTTGCGCAGGCGCTCGGCCAGCGGGACGATTTTGATCGGGTTGCGCGCGGTTTTGGCCGCGCCAGTTTGTTTTTCGGACATGGCGATGACGGTGCGGAATTTAGGGGAAAGGCCGATGGTGGGCATACCATTCGGCGGTGAGTTCCAGTCCTTGCTGGCTGGTGTACGGCGGTTGCCAGCCCAGTTGCTGGCGAATCTTGCGGTCGTCGATACGTAGTGAGCCAAAAAGTCGCTCGGCGGTTTCCTGTTTGCCCAGCCAGTTGGCGACTCTTTTCATCAGCAGCGGTGAGATGCTCAGGCTGTGGTTGCGGCGGTGCATCACGGTGGATAGGGCGTTGAACAATTGTGCTGTCGAAGGCGCGGTGCCGTCGCTGACCAGATACGTTTGTCCGGCGGCGGCAGGATGGGTGGCGCAGGTAATCAGCGCATCGACAAAGTTGCCCAGGTACAGCAGGCTGCGGGCATTGTCGGTGACGGCGCGTAGCGGCATGGGCCATTCCTGTTCGGCTGCATTCAACAGGCGCAGAAAATTGCCTTTCACACCAGGGCCGTACATCAATGGGGGGCGCACGATCACCACTTCCAGGCCGGTTTCAGCGGACACGCGTTGCAACATTTGCTCGGCTTCCCATTTTGAGACGCCGTAAGGGTCTTCGGGTGCCGGGGTATCTTGCTCGGTGTAGGCTTGGCCCGGTGCCGTGCCTTCGCCATTGACCTTGATGGAGCTGACAAACACCAGGCGCTGCACGCCAGCCTGAGCGGCTTGGCGGGCCAGATTTTCCGTGGCAGCGACATTGATGTGGCGAAATTCTGCCAGCGGGTTTAAGGCTTGGTCGCGCATGATGTGTACCCGTGCGGCGCTATGTATTACCACGCCCACGTCTTTCAGGGCGGTACGCCAGTCGGTGTCCGGCCCCAGGTCGCCGATGGGCGCAATTTCTACCCGTGGCATGTGCCATTTACGATTGCGCACCGCCGCCCGCACGGTTTGACCGCGTTGCAGCAATTCACGACATAAATCAGTGCCAACAAAACCATTAGCACCCGTAATCAGAAAACGAGGCATGACATCTCCTAGGGTAAGCGGCGAAATACATCCGAGGTGAAAAAGCGCAACATGCTGCCCAGGTGCATGCGCAGGTAACGCAGGTTGCGGTGGCTGCTGCGTTGGGCGGCATGAACGACCTTGACCTCATTGCAGCGGGCAATGCGCTCGCCCGCCAGCTTGAGGCGAGCGCACAGATCCACGTCTTCGTAGTACAAAAAATAACGTTCGTCAAAACCATGCAGGCGGCGGAACAGCGTGCTGGGCAGGAGCAGGAACATGCCCGCCAACCAGTCGGGATAGGTTAACGGCCCCTTACCGGGGGGAATGGTGGCAGATTGACCACCAAATACCTTGGCAATGATTTCGCCCGGTCTGGGGAAACGCCGCGCGCTGTCTTCGCACGCGCCTTCCGGGCTGAGCACCATGGGGGCGATCAGGCCGAGGTTATGGTTGTCGAGGTAATGCAGCAGGGTGGGAAATGGGTTGTCATGCAGACGAATATCGGGATTCAGGATGCAAAAATGCGCGCCCTTGGCATAGGCAAAAGCGGCATTATGGTTTGCCCCGAAACCTTTTGGACTGATGTTGCGCAACACGCGCAACTGGAAACTGAATTGCGCCGGGTCGAAAGGCAGGCTTTCTTCCAGATTGAGGGTGAGCAACACTTCCATGTCCTGCTGCGGGCAATGTTGTTGCAAGTCATTCAGTAAGTCGTGCACCAGTGCGGCTTGGCGGTGGCTGACGATGGAAACAGATAAGTCGGGCATGATTTAAAGCAGGGTAATGAACGCAAACACCGCCCAGCGCGCAGCGGGCAGATGTGGACTAATCAAGTGCTGGCGCAGCAGGCTGACCCGCCGCCAGCGGGGTTGTTCGGCAATGTGGGCAAATAGCGTGATTTGCGTGCGCACCTCCGCCGCCAGCGGCGGTGTATCGAGTCGTTGCAGCAAGGATTGTGCTTGTTGCACATTGCGCCGCATGATGTCTTGATAACGCCGCCAGGCCGCCACATTCAGGGCCTGACGCATACGTTGCAAACGCGACGACGCCCCCACGGCATTGCGACCATGCTGGCGGTAATTGACCAGCGCTTGTGGCAAGTAACCGATTTTGCCACAACTGGCGGCCAGTAATGCCAGCCACCAATCGTGCATGCGCACGCCAACCGGCAACGGGGCGGCCAGTTTGAGCAAAGCCTGGTTAATGAGTGTGGCACAGCCGGTGATCTGGTTTTGGCACAGCAAAACGCCCAAATCGGCCTGCGTCGGGAATAACCCGGAGGAGGCCACAAAGGAGGGTGCCAGCGGCTGTAAATCGGCGTCTACCAGGGCCAGGTCGCTGTGTACCAGCAACGGCGTTGTGCGGCCATGTTCTGCTTCCAGACGTTGCATGGCGGCCAGTTGGCAGGCCAGTTTGTGGTTGGGCCAATCGTCGTCCTGGTCGGCAAAAAACAGATAGTCCACGGCGTGTTGTGCTGCGTAGTGCAGCAGGGCGGCAAAGTTGCCGACGGCGCCAGGTTCGCCGGGGAGGTCTGGCAGCAAGTGGATGCGCGGATCCTGTGCGGCCATGGCTTGCACGCGCGCCACGGTGTCATCACGCGAGTGGTCATCGCGCACGTATAACTGCCAGTCTGACCAGGTTTGCTGACAAATGCTGCGAATTTGGTGTTCGATATATGCGGCACCGTTGTAGCTGGCCAGAACGATCCACACTTGGCTGCCGGCACGCGGCATCTCGTCGCGGATGGGCAGGACAACGGGCTGTGTGAGCGAAGACAGTGTGCGCATTACCACTCCCGCCGACTGCGGCCCATCTGGTTACATAGCGCGTCCCAAATACCCCCCAGCATGGCGCGGAACTTGCGTCCACGCTGTGCTTCCAGTAGCACCATCAGCAAGGTGCGCAGCAATTTGCTCAGGTAATGCCAGGCCCAGTCTGGCCGTCGCAGCAGCCAGCGCTTGGCCAGGTACAGGTTGTTGCGGGCGATGTAATAACGTCGCAACGGGCTGTGTTGAGTCACGGTTTTGCGCACGCCCAGTACGTTGCGCGCGGCAGATTGGCCCAGTTGATGATCCAGACAAGTGGTTTGGACTTCGATGATCCGATAGCCTTGCGCCCGGCAGCGCAGGCAGAAATCGGTGTCCACACCGTCGATAAACAGCCGCTCGTCAAAGTCACCCACCTGGGCGGCAGCATCCAGCCGAATCAGACTGCCGGAGGTAATCACTTCGGCGACGGCGCGCCAGCGCAAGTCCGGCCCGGCAGGATCAAGCAGGGGTTGATGCACGATCGCGCCGGTGGTTTGGTTGCGGAACAAGGGGGACAGGCTGGCAATTGTGTTGGCATCCGGGATGTCGGGTAGCACCGCCAGCAGGTTGTCGATGAGTGCTACCGGGGCATGGCTATCCTGATCGAAGGTCGCCAGCCAAGTGTGACCAGCGGCGCGGGCGTGCTGTACCGCCACATTCAGTGCGGCGGCGATGCCGAGATTTTCCGGTAGGCGAATCAGGTGAGCGCCCAGCGCGACACAACGGCTTAACAGGGCATCGGCGTCTGTGCCGGAGCCATTATCGACCAGCAACAGCTCATCCACTTGCGGCCGTAGCGCTTGTACGTGCGCCGCCAGGGCGGCGTCGGGGTGATACGCAACGATGGCAGCGCAGACGCGGTTACTCACAAGCGATCACTCACAAATGGACTTTGTTGGTGATAGGACGCATCCGCACGCAGGAATGGTGCATTGTCCGGCGTGCTGCCGAGCGGCAATTTGCGCGCGACCAGCAGGATGTGCATGGGACGCAGCGCTTCCACGGCCAGCAATTGCAGTCCCAAATGGTTGAGCAATTCCACCCCGGCGGCGGTGTTGAACACGTGGTGGTGGAAACAGCGATTGTCGGCATTGTGGGCGGAACGCGCCTTGAATGCCTCGAAGTCACCGGCTTCCGGGTCGCGTTGCAAGTCGTGCAAGGCCAAAATTTCCGCCATGTGCGTCAAATCGTCTTCACCCATTTGCTGCTCAAAGTCGGCTTGGATATGCGCCAGTGTGGTGACGGGGCGGCGATGATCGAAGGTGCCGTCCTTGTGCGGCAACAGCATGACCAAGGTGCCATCGGGTTTCAGAATGCGCAGCCACTCATGCAGGGCGCGCAGCGGGTTGGCGGTGTGTTCCAAGACATGCGACGACAGCACGAAATCGTATTGCGCGTCGGCGATTTGGTGCATGTCGGTGGCTTCCAGCACATATTGCCGCCCGGCAGGTTTATCGGGGTTAAAGCGGAAGGTCTGGCCGGTTTGGATGTGGCCTTCCCACACCGTGGCATTGCCATAGTTGCAGTTGTCCAGTTGCCCGACGATGGTGTAGGCCGGGAAAATGCCCTTGGGGGAAAAGACTTGGCTATAGCCGCCGATTTCCAGGCCGGACTTGCCTTGCAACAGGGCGGCGGTGGTTGAAAATGCCTGCGCACGGAGGGGGCGCAGCTTGCCATACGCCGCATGCAGCAGGCTGGCGAAGCCACGGGTTTGGGCAATGTGGACAATTTTTTGCAACATGGAATAACTCCTGAATTTCTGAGCAGTTGCTCATTATTACAGACTAGGGGGTATTTTGAAGGGTTCAGTGTTAGAAAGTTTGCCTGGCTTTGCCCAGCTTGCCGCGTAGTCCATCCCACAGACCATGCAAAATGGCCCGCAATTTGCGGGGGGTTTCCGGTTCAAACCATACCATGGCCCAGGCACGCAACAAAATCAGGAAATTGCGGGTAATCCAGGCGGGAAAACGCCAGAAAAACGTGCGGTACATGTACAGGCTATTGCGCGTCAGGTAATAGCGGCGCAGCGCGCTGTGATTGCTGGTGTGTTTCAGGCGGTCAAAAATTTTCACCGGGGACGGTTCACCAATGCAGTGCAACAGGCGCGCGGCTTTGATTTCCATGATTTTCAGGCCATGCGCATGGCAGCGCAGACAAAATTCGGTGTCCACATGGTCAATGAAGTAGGCTTCGTTGAACAAGCCCACCCGCTCGAAGGTGGACAGCTTTACCAGATTGCCAGAGGTCAGCACCACAAATACCTCCACCCACGGCAGCGCCGGATCTTGTGGCAAGCGCATGGCCTCGCTGGTCAGGATCGCCCCGCTGCGTTGGTTGTGATAGCGCGGTGACAGGGCCGCGACGGTTTCGGGTTGCGGCATTTGCTGGTAAGTCGTCAGCAGGGTCGCCAGCATGTCCGGGCTGACCCGGCTGTCTTGATCGAAGGTGGCCAGCCAGGTGTGGCCTTGCTGGCGGGCATGTTCCACCGCCAGATTCAGGGCGGCGGCGATGCCGATATTGTCTGGCAGGTGGCGCACTTGCGCCCCCAGGGCGGCGCAGCGTTGCAACAGGTCGGCACTGGCCGGGCCGGAGGCGTTGTCCATAATCAGCAATTCATCGACTTGTGGTCGCAAGGCGCGCACATTTGCCAGCAGCGCTTCGTTCGGGTGAAAGGACACAATGACGGCACAAACGGTGGGCAAAGACATGAGTGGCTCCGGGAATCAGCGGCTGAGTTGTTTCAAGCGGGTGTACAACTTGTGCAAGGGGCGGGGTGTCGATTGCAGCAGTCGCAGGCGCCATTTAAAGCCTAGGCTGCATGGCTGCAAGAAACCGGCAGACTGCATTTTGTCTTGTAGCGCACTGGCTAAGCGTGGGTAATCTGCCGGGTGATGTTTTTGTGCAATCAGCAGCAGGTTTTCATACAGCGGTTGCAGGTTGCGCTGTTGCCAGTCGTGCAACTCTGCGGGGCTGAGTACCTGTTGTGCCGCCGCGACGGTCAGCGCCTGGATGAAGGCATTCACGGCATTGACCAGATAGTGCTGATGGCGGCTCAGGCTGGCGACCAGATTGCCGGGATGATAGCGGTATAGTGCGGTGATTTCCGGCAGGCAGTACACATCTCCCAACAAACACATGCGCAAAAACAGTTCGGTATCCATGGCCAGCGACAGATCGTCCAGAAAAGCCCCTTGCTGGAGGGCTTCTGCCCGACGGAACAGGATGTTGCACAAGACAAAATCTTGCGGCAGCACCGTGCCACGCGACAGAAAGACTTCGCGCCCGGAGACCACGCCCCGGAACGGCAGATGCAATTCCACCTGTTTGCCGCTGTGTAGATGTTCGATGCAGGCATCGGCATAGGCCAGTACCACACGCGGGGTGAGATTTTCCATTACCGTGCGGATGTAATGCGGTGCCAGCAATTCGTCGTCGTCAGACAGCAGCATGAACCAGTCGCCGCTTGCGTATTCATACAGGCATTTGCGCCAGTTGCCACCCATGCCCAGATTTTCGGTCTGCTGGTAAAACTTCAGGCGCGGGTCACTGAGATAAGGGGCCAGCACCGGCAACAAACAGGTGCTGGATGCATTGTCCGAGACGATGACTTCCAGGTTCGGGTAATCCTGACGCAGTGCACTTTCCACCGCTTTGGGCAGAAAATCCGGGCGGTTGTAGGTGGGAATGAGAATGGAAACTTTGGGGGTGGTCACGGAAAAATCCTGCGAAGTGCTTTAACGAAGGGGATGCAGTCCTTGCGACAGCAATTGGCCAAGGGAGCATTGCATCTGACGTAGGGCCAGGCGCGGCCACTGCCAGTTGTTGTAGGCCAATTGTACCAAGCCTTGTGCGCTAATCATGCCCAGTAGCCCCCATCCCAGCCATTGAATACTGAGCAGTCCGCCGCTGACGATGGCCATCCCCGACAGCAGGGCGGCCTTGACGAAGGGGACTTGGTTCAGCGTGGTGAGGTAGGTGGCGAACAGGCTGTGGTTGAGTTCCAGTAGCAGAATTGCGGCCAATAGCGCCAATTCCAGTGGCGCGAGCAAGTGGGTTTTGCTGCCCAACAGGTGCAGCAAGTCATTGCCTAGCCACAGCAGCAACAAGGCGCTACCGCCGTAAATCAGCCAGCCGGCGATCAGTGCCACAGCGAAGTGATGCCGGGCGTGGTGGGCTTGTCCATGAATATGGCTGGCGCTGATCTGCGGCAATTTCAGCCCCAGTGCCACGTTGGCAAAGGCGGTGGCGGTCATCAAGACTTGCAGGGTCAGGCCATAGCTGGCGGCGACACCCAGTCCCAGCAGGCTACTGGCCAGCAGCATATTGGCGCGGTTGATGAGAAATGCGCCCAGACTGACCCAACCCAGTTTGCTGGCGTTGTGCCAGAGCACGGCCAGCAGCGGGTTATGGTCGGGTGTGTTGGCTTGGCGCAGCGGTTGGGTTTCTGGCGCTTGCCAGAAAAAATGCCGTGCCAGGACGCGGCTGATGAGGCAGGAAAACAGCGAGGCGATCCCCAAACCCGGCAACCCCCAGTCCAGCATGAGCAGCAGGCTGCCCAGGATGAGCATGCTGGCACGATTGGCGACTTGCACCTGATTGGCGGCGGTGACCTGTCCGCGTCCTTGCAAAAAGCCGTTGAAATAGCCGTAGTAAAAGTTGAAGACATAGCCCAGCGCAAACGTCACCCAAGCCCATAGCAGCGTACTGCTTGGCAGGTTGTCGGGGCGCAGGCTGAGGAGATAAAACGTGCCGGGGAGCAAAAACGCCAGTGCCGCCAGTGCCGCAATGTTGCGATAGACCTTGCGGGCCGCAAAAAATAGTTGTTGCAGCAAGGCCGGGTTGAGCTGGCCAGGGGAGGTGTTGGCGGCGTGACCACTGGCCACGAGCTGCTGTGCCCCGGCGTAGACATAGGCCACGTTGCGGCTAATGGTGGGTTGAAAGCCCAGTTCCAGCAATTGCACCAGACTGGACAGGGTGATGAAGACGAACCACAGGCCAAGCTGTTCATTCGGCAGATAGCGCAAGGCGGCGGGCAGCAGAATCAGCCCGGCGGCCACGCTCAAGCCTTGTGCGGCCAGCCCCCACAGCATGTCGCGGCGGAAGCGACCCGATGCAATGCGTTCAGTCATGTGTTGCGTGGACGCGGCGCATGCCTTCCGCCAGCGCAATGCGGGGTTGCCAGCCGGGTACGGGCTGGCCGCTGTGCCAAGGTTGCATGACTTCGCGTGGCCGATAGGGCCGTGCGCCCCAGTTGATTGGCACGTTTTGTCCGGTGACTTGGGCATACAGCGCCACCAAGTCTTTTAGCGGCAACGGTTGGCCGGACGACACGGCGTAACTTTCGTGCCCTTGCGCCAAGTCATTCAGCAAGCGTTGCGCGGCCAATTGGTAGGCGGCACATACGTCGTCAATGTGCACGATGTCGATCAACTGCTCTCCGGCAGACATGTCCAGCGGCTGCCCGGCCTGCGCGGTTTTTTGCAACAGGTGAAACAGCTTGGGGCGCGGATCCGCCGGGCCGTAGGTGTCGAACAACTTCAGGGTAATCGCTCGCAATCCATGCGCTGCTACGTAGTACTGCAACACCGCTTCAAAGGCTTGCTTGGTGGCGGCATACAGGCAGACCGGGTTGTAGTCGGCATTCTGGTAATGCTGCCAGGAGGTGCCGGTATTCATCAGCCGCGTCACGCCATGTACTTGCATGGCTTCCAGCAATTGGCTGCCGAACAACACATTGCTGGCCATCAGCGGTGCGACATCGCGGCTTTGGTGCTGCGACAAAAACAGCGAGGCCAAGTGAAACACCACCGTCGGGCGACTGTCCGCCACCGCCTGCAACACGCTGTCGGTGCTGCCGTCATAAGCGTGGCGCTGGCAGGGCACGTCGTTCAGTAGTGCGGGTAGCACCGAGTTAGGCCGGGTCAGCAGATGAATTTGCCAGCCCTGTTGTTGCAAATGGCGCGCCAGATGACTGCCGACAAAACCGCTGGCACCGGTGATGAGCGCGATGGGGGCGGGATTATTCAGCATCACGGAACGGGCTGACAAACTCAGCCAAGGTGGGGAATTGTTGATCGCGTTCCGACAAAATCGGCGCGGCATCCTCCGGCCAGGCAATCCCGGCGCTGTTCCACAAAATCCCGGCATCGTGCTGCGGGGCGTATACCGTGCTGACCTGATACACCAAAGTGGCCTGCTCGCTGCGGGTGTAAAAGCCGTGTGCCATGCCCGCAGGAATGTACACGCTGTTACCTTGTTCGGCACTCAGCTCGAACAGTGCATGCTGGCCATACGTCGGTGAACCAACGCGCAAATCCACCACCACGTCCAATACAGCCCCGGCCACGCAGTACACCAGTTTGGTGTGCGCCATGGGGGGCGTCTGGAAATGCAAGCCGCGTATTACCCCGCGTTGTGACACGGAGTAATAGCTTTCGGCAAACTGGTCACACAGCCCCAGTTGCTGAAACGCCGCCGCGTGAAAGGTTTTGACAAAGCGCCCGCGCGCATCGCTGAGGACGCGCGGTTGGAGTTCAACGCAGCCGGGCAGGGCGCTGGGAAGGCGCTGGAACACGTTAGAAATTCACGCCGAAGAAGGTTTCGATTTTGTCCACCACGAAACTCAGCATCTCTTCGCTCAAGCCGGGGTAAACGCCGATCCAGAAGGTGTTGTTCATCACGTTGTCGGTGTGGCTCAACTCGCCGCTGATGCGATATTCGCGGTTGGCGAAATAGGGCTGACGGGTCAGGTTGCCAGCGAACAACAAACGGGTGCCGATTTTGTGTTGATCCAGGTATTGCAGCAATTCCACCCGTGCCACGCCCGCGTTGTCGCGCAGGGTCAGCGGGAAGCCGAACCAGGAGGGTTCGCTGTTGGGCGTGGCTTCTGGCAGCACCAGGAATTCGGCGCAGGTTTGCAGCCGTTCCTTGAGGAAGGCGAAATTGCGCTGGCGGGCCGCGATGAAGTCCGGCAAACGATCCATTTGCGCCAAGGCACAGGCAGCCTGCATGTCGGTGATCTTCAGGTTGTAGCCCAAGTGAGAATAGGTGTACTTGTGGTCATAACCCATGGGCAAGGAGCCGAGTTTCTGGCCGAAACGCTTGCCGCAGGTGTTGTCGCAGCCGGGGGCGCAATAGCAGTCACGGCCCCAGTCGCGGAAGGATTCGATGATGCCGCGCAGCTCGCGGTCGTTGGTAAACACCATGCCGCCTTCGCCCATGGTGATGTGGTGGGCGGGGTAGAAGCTACAGGTGGCGATGTGGCCAAAGGTGCCGACGTGCTGGCCGTTGTAGCGCGAACCCAGCGCGTCGCAGCAATCTTCAATCACCCACAGGTTGTGCTGCTTGGCGATGGCCATGACGGCATCCAGATCGAAGGGGTTGCCCAGGGTGTG
>DHYQ01000066.1:0-4958 GCA_002414205.1 Gallionellaceae bacterium UBA5126
GCGCATAGCAAGCTGACCTTCCACGACCGCGTGCTGCGCCAGGCCCGCCAGCGCCACCCGCAAAGCTATATGCAGCAAGTCGCCGCCGCCACGTCGCTGTCCAGCGAGCAAGTGCTGACCGCCGCCGATTTAAAAGTCGAATTCATGATGAACGCCCTGCGCCTGAACGACGGCTTTGCCACCAGCCTGTTTCAGGAACGCACCGGCCTGCCGCTCATCAGCGTGCAACGCGAACTCGCCGCCGCCGAACAGCGCGGCTGGCTGCACCGCACCCCTGCCCGCCTCGCCCCCACCTTGCAGGGGCAACGCTTTTTGAACGATTTAATTAGCGTTTTTTTGGGGTAGCTCGTTGCCCGGATTGAGGAGTGTCATATGCAAAAAAATACCAAGATGTGGCTGTTTGGACTGGGTTGCATTGGCGCTGCGTTGCTGATCTTCTTTGTGATCCCCGTTGAAGCCTTGCGTCATAACGGTAGCCGGATGCGCTTGGGTTCCATCTTCGTGACGTTGGAAGATTTATTGAGCGAACACACGGCGCGTTATTTTTTCGCGTTGCCGTTTGCGTTGCTTGGTTATGCGGTACTGCGGGGTGTGTTGGAAAAAGACGAGTGACTTTAGAAAGTCGTTGATTTGCGGCAATCCACATACGCAGTCATGCCGTCCTTGTACCAAAAGTATTCGATGCAGCCGGGTTGCGTATCACGCTGGCGGTGACCCACGTCCAAGGCATCCAGCGCTTCCGCTAACGAAACCAAACCAGAGTGGTCGCTATCCACAATTTTCAGTGGCAGCGGGGTAAGCCATAAGGCTGTCACATAAAGTGCAAGCAGGATCGCAATGAGTATCAGAGGGATGGGGAGCGCGAATGGCCAGAAATGGCGCTTGCCACTCACGTCACCTCTCCATCCAGATACAACCATTTCCCCGCCACGCGCACAAACCGGCTGATTTCGTGCATACGAAATGCCCGGCCTTGGATTTTGTAGCGGGCGGTGAATTCTACTGTGGCGTGTTCAGCATCCTGTTGCTGGTGGGCTTTCACTTCCAGCCCCAGCCATTTGGTGGGCGGCTCGTGCACATTCAATTCGGCGGGGCAGGTATCGGGGTGCCAGGTGGCGCGCAGGTAGTCGGCGCGCAGGCGAGTGTAGGCGGTGTAGCGCGAGCGCATCAGGATTTCAGCATTGGCGGGCGTTTCACCGCCGTCCAGATAACGACCGCAGCAGCGTTCGTAAGGCTGGGCACGTCCGCAGGGGCAGGGGAGGGCGGCCATCAGTGATCCTGCGCGTCTTGGTACAAGCTGCTGTCCAAGAGTTGCACCATGGCCATTTCACCCTTGCTGAGTCCTTCATGCTGCTCCGGCACGATCAGCAGGCCGTCGGCGTGGGCCATGGAATTGAGCACGCCGCTGCTTTGGGTGCCGGTGGCGTGGGCGATGTGGTTGCCGAGGTGATCCTTGCTCAGGCGCACGCGCACGAATTCGGTGCGACCGGGGCGGTGTTTAATCGGATGCGCCAGATGGGCATATAGGCTGCGGCGGAACAAACGCGGGTGGCCGAGTATTTTGCGCAGTGCGGGCAGGACGAATTCTTCAAAACACACCATGCTGGACACCGGGTTGCCGGGCAGGCCAAACACCACGGTTTGGTCGGTGGTGCCGAAGGCCAGCGGGTGACCGGGGCGGATGGCGACGCGCCAGAAGTGCATGTTGACGCCCAGCGCTTCGATGGTGGGGCGGACGTAATCGTGTACGCCGACCGAGGTGCCGCCGGACACCAGCAGTACGTCGTACATCAGGCCGCGTTCCAGAAAGCGCGCCAACTCATGCGGCTCGTCGCGGGCAATGCCCAGCAGCGTGGGTTCGATGCCCAGCGCCTGCAATTGCGCCATCAGGGCGTAGCTGTTGGCGTCGGGGATTTTGTTGGGATCCAGCGGCTCATCCAGCCCTTCCAGCTCGTCGCCGGTCGAAAGAATGGCGACGCGCGGGCGGCGATACACCGTGACGTTGCGGCGCTTCACCATCGCCAGCAGGCCAACGGCACCAGCGGAGATTTCTGATCCGGCGGTCAGAATCGCTTCGCCTTCTTGCATGCTTTCGCCCATGCGGCGAATATCGTTGCCCGCCGATACGCTGGCGTTGATTTGTACTTGGTTATTGGGCAGCGGCGTGGTGTCCTCGACACGCAGTACGGTGTCGGCGCCGTGTGGTAGCGGCGCACCGGTCATGATGCGGGCGCATTGACCGGGTTGCAGCGAAAAGGTCGGCATATCTCCGGCTTTGATGTCTTCGATTACTAGGAGCACCACCGGTACATAGCCCAAATCATCACTGCGCAGGGCAAAGCCGTCCATGGCCGACACGTCATATGGTGGCTGGTTGCGGTTGGCTAGTACATCATCGGCCAACACCCGGCCCAGTGCATGTTGCAACGAGACAATTTCGGTGCCCAAGGGCTGCACTTTTTCCAGGATGCAGGCGGTGGCGTCGGCGGCGGTCAGGTGTTCCATGGTGATTGCGTCAGGATTTGAACAAGGCGCGCAGATTAGCACATCCTGTCCGGGATGGATTTGCCCGGCGGGCGTGCGTGGGGCAAAAAATGATGGCCATTATCAGATTGCCCCCGCCAGATTTTCTGCTGGATTGGGCATAATGCGTACATGCTGTGTTTAACGTGTTCAGAAAGGACAAATCATGAAAGTGTTACTGCTGATGCTGGGGGTGTGTTTAGGGGGCAATGCCGTGTTGGCTGCCGAGATGCCGTTGCAGATGCCTGCGGATGGCAAGGTCAAGTGTGGTTCCTGTCATGATTTGGAGCGATCCGGCATCGGCCCGGCTTGGAAGGATGTGGCGGCCAAGTACAAGGGCAAAAAGGATGCGGAAAAAACCTTGGTGACTCATATCACCCAAGGGGGCAAATTTGGTTGGTTCCCGGATAAACCGAATAAACCGGCGATGCCCGCGCGCGGTAAAGAAGCGACCGACGCGCAAATCGCGGCGCTGGCCAAATTCATTGCGGTCGAAATGAATAAGCCGAGTGGCAAAAAATAGCCCGCCCTGGAGACTGTCTGTGTTGCTGGCCGACGTTTGTCGGCCTTTTTGTTGCGGCTGAGGTGGCGTCATGTGGCCCCCGCGACAATTTGTCGCAGGGGTGGGCGCGGGCAGTTGAGTACAATCACCTTTGGGTTGTTTAAAGGTGACTGAGGGTGCTGGTTGCTATTGTGGCTGCGAGGTGTTAGTTTTTGCACCGCGACCCGCCGGTTGCGGCCATTCGTTGTGTGACGGATGGTTTTTTTAACCTTCTTTTTAAGGAGTAGCGCATGAAAAAAATCGCTTTGACCCTGTGTGCCGTATTTGGTTTGAGTCTGGCTGCCAGCGTGTTGGCATGTGATGCGGGTGATCACAAGACGCACAGCCCAGCTCCGAGTGCCCCTGCAGCACCGGCACCCAGCAAATAAGTTACATGCGGGCCGGGCTTCCGGCCCGTTTTACAGGAGCGTATGAATATGGATAGAAGAACGTTATTGTTGGGCGGCGCGGCTTTGGCTGGTGCAGCCATGATGGGCAATGTACAGGCTGAAGAGCACCACCATCATCACGATACGCCGATGAATGCCGGTCTGGCGACCGCCACGGCGGACTGTGTGCAAAAGGGGCAAATCTGCCTGAATCACTGCCTGGAGTTGCTGGGGCAGGGCGAAAAGGACATGGCCGAATGTGCCAAGGCCGTGAACCAGATGCTGGCCCTGTGCGGTGCTTTACAAGCGCTGGTGAATCAGAACAGTCGTTTGGTGAAAAATCTGGCCGCCGTGGCGCTGGAGGCATGCAAGCAATGTCAGGAGGCTTGCAAGAAGCACGCCGACAAGCACGAGGCTTGCAAGGCATGTGGTGACAGTTGTGCCGCGTGTGCCAAGGAATGTCAGAAATTGCTGGGCTAAGTCGCCAGCAACGTTGGGGAGGGGTGGCGGGCGTCGTGTTGATACACCTCGCTGCGCTGTGGGCTTGGCAGGCGCAACCGGGGGCTGTGACGCCCAAGGGTGAAATGCTGGCGAGCGTGCTGCTGGTGGCCTCTCCCGCAGCGCTGGCGCCGTCAATCCCTCCCGTCTTACCTACCGCGACGGCACCTGCCGTGCGTGCTTTGCCGAGGGTGGCGCCGACAGGCAGCGCAGCGCCAAGTGCCCCACCGGTGGCTGCCGCCGTCACGCCGCCGTCCGTGCCAAGTCCGGCAACTTTACCTCCTGTGGTTAACCCCATCGCCAGTCAAGCCGTTGCCAGCCCGGCCTTGCCGGATCGTGCCCCGGATTATCAGGCTGCCTATCTGCACAATCCCCGTCCCGCTTACCCGCCGCTGGCCGTGCGCATGGGCTGGCAGGGCCGGGTGGTGTTGCAGGTGGAAGTATTGCGGGACGGGCGTGCCGGGCAGATGAGCGTGGCGCGCAGCAGCGGGCATGCGGTACTGGACGAAGCCGCCATGCAGGCGGTGCGCGGTTGGCAATTTGTCCCGGCTCGGCGCGATGGGCAGTTGGTTGACCAAACCTTTTTGGTGCCGCTGCCGTTTGTTTTGAAAGAAAGTGATGATGACTAATTTGCTGGCCGGTTCGCCGGTGGTGGGCGGCAGCTTGCTGCTGTTGATTTTGTTTTCGATGGCCACCTGGTCGATTATCGTGTTGAAACTGTGGCAGCAGCGCCGCGATGCGCGCCTGAACCGGGATTTCAACCAACGTTTCTGGGCCGCGCAAACTTGGCAGGCAGCGGCGCAATGCACGGGCGACGGGCAATTAGCCAGTCTGGCCCAGGCCGGATTCGCTGCCTTGCAGGTGGAGCATCACCTGTCCTCGGTGCAAGACAGCCTGGAGCGCGGCCTGCGCCAGTGCGTACAAAATGTGCAGCGCGACTGGGAAAGCGGCCTGACCGTGCTGGCCAGTATCGGCTCCACCGCGCCCTTCGTCGGCCTGTTCGGCAC
>DHYQ01000066.1:4997-6838 GCA_002414205.1 Gallionellaceae bacterium UBA5126
TGGGGCATCATGCACGCCCTGCAAAGCATCAGCCAGCGCGGCTCCGCCAGTCTGGACGTGGTGGCCGGGCCGATTGGCGAGGCGCTGATTGCCACCGCCATCGGCATCGCCACCGCCCTGCCAGCAGTGCTGGCCTACAACTTCTTCCTGCGGCGGCTGAAACTGGCCGTGACGGAGCTGGAAAACTTCGCCCACGACTTCATGCGCCTAGCTGCGCAGCAACAATACCGGGGCGCATGACATGAGCTTCGGCAACCAATTCCAGCAACAAGAAGCCATGAGCGAAATCAACGTCACCCCGCTAGTGGATGTGATGCTGGTGCTGCTGGTGGTGTTTATCGTGACGGCCCCGCTGCTGACCCAGGCCATTACCGTCAAACTGCCACAAACCGTCGCCACCGCGCCCGCCGTCCCCAAACCGCCGCATACCCTGCACCTCCACGCCGACGGCTCGGCCTGGCTGGAACAAACTCCCCTGACCGACACCGCCCTCGGCCCGGTGCTGAGCCAACTGGTACGCACCCAATCCCCCGTGGAACTGCGCCTGCACGCCGACCAACAAGTGCCGTATGGCCGCGTCGCCGAAATCATGGCCATTGCCCAACGGGCGGGGGTGGAAAAATTGTCTTTCGTCACGACGCTAAAATAAAAGGCCATGCGGATTTATTCGTCATTTCGTCGCTATCTGTACACTTTTCACTTAAGACTAATATCCCATAGGCGATGTGTTTTTATTGTTGTCCTTTTGACAACCTTGAGCGCATGCACTAGAGATACACCAATTGGTGTGGCTGGAACGTTACCAGCCGATGCTGGAGCGTGTCGGTTGCTATTGTTAAATGGTCATCAGGAACCAGTGGGAATGGCTAGAACGATCAGTTCTGACTTTGATGAAGGGTTTTCTGCGGGGTGGTTGGATGAAAGTTATTTTGTGACGATAGACTGTGCAGGGTTTGTGCGTTTTAGCTCAGACGCCCTTCACCCTGATGAAAGTGGCGGGAAGAAGCCCAGCATAAATTTAGGCAAGATACTTCTGCAAAAGATGTGAGCTTGGAGTCAATGTGATGCGTCAGTAATGGTGCGTGCGGTGCATTAAAAGCGATGAGGGCAACTGTCATTGCAAAAAATATCAGAGAGGCTCGAGATGAAAAAAATCTATATTTATTCAATCGGCGGAACTCTATTCGGACTAGCCTACACTCCTATGAAGGTTGCGTTAGGTGGAGGCTGGTTGTTTGTAGGTATTGCAGCGATTTGTATCTTAGCCTTGCGAATTGTTTCTGAACGATTAGGTAAATAGTTTGGTAGGCTGGGGTGAGCAAAGTGAACCCCGGCAAAGCGTCCCCAATGCTGGGGTTAGTGTCTCACCACCAGCCTACCTTGACCGTCCGTAGGTGCGGATTTATCCGCACGGTTTTCTTTTTTTCAAAGACGTGCGAATGAATTCGCACCTACAGCAGAGCAAAGACAACGCGGGCATTGCCCGCGTTGTCTTTGGTTTGCGTAAACAGCTGTTATGCCCGTTTCAACAGCTCTTGCATCAACCACCCCATATCCGACGGGTTGCGGGTAATGCGAATGCCGGCTTCTTCCATCACGGCGAGTTTGGCGTCTGCGCCGCCTTGGCCGCCAGAGATAATCGCACCGGCGTGGCCCATGCGTTTTCCGGGGGGGGCGGTGACGCCAGCGATAAAGCCGACCACGGGTTTTTGCATGTTGTCCTTGATCCAGCGGGCGCATTCTTCTTCGTCGGTGCCGCCGATTTCGCCGACCATAATCACCGCGTCGGTGTCGGGATCGTCGTTGAACATGCGCAGCACGTCGATGTGTTTCAGGCCGTT
>DHYQ01000094.1 GCA_002414205.1 Gallionellaceae bacterium UBA5126
GGTCAGCGGTCAAGCGCTCGCTACGATTTTCCCCGGCGTGATACACCTCCAACACGATGTGGCGGGCTTGTTCTTCCACCCGAAACACCGCCGCCCGCGTGTGCAAACGCTGCCCCAAGGGCGCGGCTAAACGCCGTGTCAACCAAGCATTGCCCTCCGCCCAGGTCAACACGCTCTCGTGGGAGGCATTACTGGCTTCCCCATCCCGACAACAAAAATAATGCAGCCCCGCCCAAGCCGAGGTTTGCGCCGCAGTGCAACCATAATCATCGCGGCAACAGTAATCTACATACCAATGCAGCGGCGCGGCAGTCAGTCCTTTGCCCCACAAAAAATCGCGTAAAGACACGGTATCTAGCGCCAATAAATCCGCATCCTGCGCACTGTGTGCCATCGGCAAGGCAAAAGCTTTGCGCCCGTGCGCATCGCGGCGTTGGCGATAATGCGCAATCAATTCATCAAATTGTTGAATCTGGGCTAAATCTTCCCGACTCACCCCAAACTGTGGCATCAAGCCATCTTGCCAACGTCCATTCAAAAACAAGCGTTCATGCGGCGCGTGACACAAATGCCGCTCGTCATAACGCGGACGCTGCGCGAAAGGATCGCCTTGCAACACGCCCAATTCCGCCAATAACACCCGTACCGCTTTGGATTCCATGGTCGGAATCGGCAAATAATGCGCGCCCCAAGGGTAGGCCGACACGGCGTTTTCCCCCGCGCGCGCATTGCCACCGGATTCTTTTTCCAGCTCCAGCAGCACAAAATCATGCACCCCGGCGCGCCGCAATGCCCAAGCCGCTGACAAGCCCGCCACGCCTGCGCCCACAATCACCACGCGAGCGCGCCGCGTTGAAGTTGGTGCAGGCAACGCGCCATCGCGTAACCGATGCCCCAAATCATGCGCCACACCCAATAATTCCCCCTCAGGAAACGGCGGGGCACTGGGCGCGCAGCCGGCCAAACAGTTGGCTCCCAGGAGCTTGAGAAAATCACGACGCTGCATTAGCGAATAACCTCTCGCCATTCCTGCTCAAATAATCGCACCAAGCCTTGGTTATTGAGTTGATTGACCTCGGTGGGGACGCGTGCCATGTCGGGCGGAAAGTTGAATAAGGCGGGTAATGCGCCGGGGGAGATAAAACGCAGCGGAACGTTAAATTGGCGTGGGGGTTGGTAGGGGCGGTGGGAGGCGATGATATAGCCCCATTCGCCAAACGAGGGGACGAGGGCGTGATAGGGGGTGGCTTGAAAACCAGCAGCTTCCAGCGTGGTGACGATGGTCCAATAGGCGCGGCGGGCGTACATGGGGGAGGTGGATTGAATCACCGCCAGTCCGTCGTCTTTGAGATGGCGATCCATGAGGCGGTAGAAGGCTTCGGTGTAGAGTTTGCCGACTGAATAGTTGGATGGGTCGGGGAAATCCACCACGATAAAGTCATAGCGTCCCGCGTCTTGTTCTAGCCACACCAAGGCATCGGCATTGATGACCTGCACTTTAGGCGAAGCAAAGGCGTGTTGGTTGAGCGCGCTGAGTTGCGGGTGTTGGGTAAACAAGCGCGTCATGGCGGGGTCGAGATCAACCAGCGTAATGCTTTGGATGGCGGGGTATTTCAACAGCTCGCGCACCGCCAGCCCGTCGCCACCGCCTAATACCAACACGCGGGCGGGGTGCGGCAAGGTGGCCAGCGCGGGGTGAATCAAGGCTTCGTGATAGCGATATTCATCGCGGGCGCTAAATTGCAAATTATTATTCAAAAACAAGCGAATATCATCGCGCCAACGCGTGACGACCATACGTTGATAGGGGGTAGTCTCGGTATAAATAATGCGGTCAGCGTATAGATTTTCTTCGGCCAGGGTGGTGATGCGCTCCGCCCCAATCAAGCCCGCACCTAATAAAACCGCCGCCAAGCCACATTGCAAATGCAAGGCGCGCACGGGCAGTTCGTCGCGGAAGAGTCGTATCGTCCACAACGACACGAGCACGTTTAACAAACCAAACAAAAACGCGCTGCGTACCACGCCGAGTTGTGGTGCCAGCACCATCGGGAACAGCAATGACACTACCAGCGCGCCTAAATAATCGAAGGTCAAGACGTGCGACACTAAATCACGGAAGCCGATGTGTTGCCGCAAAATGCGCATCACCAGCGGAATTTCCAGCCCCACCAGCGTGCCGATTAACAGCACCAGCACATACAACGCCAAGCGGAATGGCCCTTCTACCCACGCGTACAACAGAAACAATGCGGCGGCGGATGCGCCCCCCAACAAGCCAACCAGCAACTCAATTTGCACAAAGCGCAATGCCAAGCGTCCCGTAACGTATTGCGAGAGCCACGAACCGATGCCCATCGCAAATAAATACGTCCCAATCACGGTGGAAAATTGCATGACCGAATCGCCCAGCAAGTAACTCGCCAAGGTGCCCGCGATCAGCTCATAAGCCAATCCGCAAGAGGCAATCAGGAAAACGGTAATCAGCAGAGCAGGGCGCATGAGGAAGCGAACAGGTAAGAAGGCGGGGAATATCAGTCGGGGGGGCTTCATCGTGGCACGCCATTTCTCGCGTGCCACGTTTGCACTCAGCTCAAAACCCGCTCACGATCTCGCAGCAAGATCGTGAATGGATTCTGAGATCAATTATCCATGTACTGCGGCGGCGACGATAATCGCAATGCCTAAACACATGGCGGCCACGACCGTAGCAAGGGCCTGGTTTTTTTCTTTGACGATTTCGCCCCACAGATCATAGGGCGTGATTTTGTCGATGAGGATAAAGGCAACCCAAAAGACGCTGATGCCGAGTAGGGAAAAAATAAAGGCGTTGACGACCCAATCGATTCTAATCATATCCATGCTGTACTCCTATTTGTGTGAGACGTTATGTTGTCCGTTGGGTTGGGGTTTTTCGTTGTCCGAGCCGAAAATGCTCGCCCCTTGGTATTGCAAATACACGAAAACGGTCAATAAGGCGGCTTGGCTGAGTAAGGCAAAGTATTTAAACATGGCATTTTCCGTTAGTCATCACGGCTGTCAGACGAAAACATTTCTGCCGGGCTAAGTTTAGGGTAATCACTATCTGCCCAGCGTTCGGCTTCAAACGTCGCGCGCCGCCACCAATAAATCAAGGGGAACAAAAACAGTAGTAATTCAATAATCAATACATTGTGCCAATTGCTCACGTTGCGGCGCACTTGCAACGTGGTTCCAAAGGGTTGCGAGCGACTCTCGGCCATGTCCACGTCCAGGCTTAACACATAATTGCCTGAGGGCACATCGGCGATGAGTGCGTCATCGGTTGTGCTGCCTTCAGACCAAGATCCGTCTTCGTCAACACCATAGTAATACCCTATTTCCCGATTGACTTCGTACACCTCACCGGTGTCACGATTGACCAGCTCCATGCTGACCGATGCCCAGTCATTATTGAGGTTGGTGCCGTTAATGAGATGCACATTGCCCCGATGTCCTGACAGGGTGAACACGGGTGAGGTGACAGTCGTGGTCTTGCCAGGTGGGAATTCAAAATTGGCACTCCATGCAAGGCGATCTTCGGCGCGCCATACGCTGATGAGTTGCACCACAACGATCAATAGGGTGACTACCCAAAACGACCGCCACACGAGCGCATAACCCGCTTCTGCCTCCCAAATTTGATTGGCCGCCACGCCAATTGGCCGTGGCATATTGGTTTGTATCGCAAAGGCGGCTTTGACGGTTTCCGCCGCCAGATATTCGCTTTGCGTCCAAGTCACTTCGTTGTTTGTTTTTTCCTCTGACAGTAAATAGGGCGGCGCAATGTAGTCACTGACCTTGGCACGCTCACCGACATTGATACGCCAATAGAACTCGCCCAGCACATAGCCGACCTCCGCCTCCCCTTTGCTAAAGTGCTGATAAGATTGATTTTCATAAAAAATTCTGCCCCTTTGGGTCGTGGGCGGGGCTTTGCAGGGGCGGGCAAAACTCCAGTGGCCGCGATATTCAATTAGCCAGAAAAAACCTTGTTGGGGATGGTGCAGCAAGTATTCGTCCCAATGAAACGACACCCCGTCGCTTTTGCCCTGACGCCGCAAAAATCCTAGCACCCGATAATTCACGTCCTTGAGCTTGCCCTCGCTCCCCAAGGGAATCAATGGTTCAATTTTGACGGTCTCACCGAATTTGGTGAGTAATTTGAGCTGTGGATGTTCGGCATCCAATAAGGCGAAGCAACTCGGACAGGTGACACGCGCAATGCCCGCTGCGTGAATCTCAATGGGTGCGGCGCAGTTAGGGCATTGCAAGGCGTGCAGTTTGATTTTCTCCATGCCCGCATCGGCAGGGTCACGCAAACGGCTAAAATTCAACTCGGCAAACTCGACCGACATGCCCAGAAACAGTAACGGCGAGGTTTCGCTGTAATCAAGGGAGGCAAACTGCCGCTCAAAACGCAAATCCGCCGAAGGCGCACGAAATCCCGCGCCTACTTTAAACGGCAACTCGCCCGCACCCGCCACGCATTCGGCATTTTCAATGTCCATGACCTGAAAGGGCGTGCCATTGAGCTCCAGGGTCATGCCCGGCGTTAAGTCCTTCCAATCCGGCAACGGCGTTTTATTCTCCACGACAAAGGTCATGGTGTAATCGCCATTCGCATCACTTAACCAGCCACCGCGCTGGTCATCGAACAGTACATACCATTCGTTCCACCGCCCGTTTTGATACTGCATTTGTATCCGTCCGATGACGGTGAAATTCATGCCGCGATAAGTGCCCTCCGTGCCCAATTGGATGAGCGAGGCATCCTCCAGCAAATCCGCCATTTTGCCCAGGTTTTCAATGTCTTCCGCGCGGCGTAACAGCGTGCTTTGGCAGTATTCACAAACCACCATGATGGACGCGGTGGAGCGAAAAATCACGCGTGCACCGCAATTTGGGCAATTAGAGATTTTCATTGAGGTTCGGTAGCAAGGGTTTAATCCTGCGTGCGATCCCATCCTCTGCCGGAAGATGGGAATGACACGGACAAACAGATGAAGGGCGAGGGAATTAAGCTAATTTTTTCAATAACTCGGCTTTTTTCGCCTCAAATTCGGCGCTGCTTAAAATGCCTTTAGTCATCAGTCCATGCAGCTTTTCCAAGGTCGCCATGATTTCATCGGCATTCACGGGAGGGGCAGCGGTGGCCGCATTGGGGGTCAAGGCTTGTCCCAGACTTTGCGCGACTTGTTGCCCCACACCGAATCCAACCCCCATGCCCGCGCCCAAGCCGGCCAACCCGCCTTCATTTTGCGCCGCCAGCGGAATGGCATTGGCAACCTGGAACTGGGTATAGCTTTGCATGCCGCCCATGATGTTCACCCCGATGCGGTCATCCAGCATTTTTTGTAGCTCTTCGGGCAAGGAGATGTTTTCAACCAGCAGCGTTTCCAACTTCAGGCCCAAATTGCCAAAAGTCGCGTCCAGTTTGCTGCGCAGCGCACGTGCCAACTCCTCTTGGTTGCCCGCCATGTCCATAAACGGAATGCCGGATTCGCCAAACAAATCGGCCATGCCCGCCATGATGGTGTTGCGCAATTGCCCTTCTAATTCCTCGCTGCGATAGCTTTCGCGTGTGCCTGAAATTTGTTGATAAAACAATTTGGGATCGACAATGCGATAAGAATACAGCCCAAAAGCGCGCAGCCGCACCATGCCAAAATCTTTATCCCGAATCGTGATGGGGTTTGCCGTGCCCCATTTGCGATCCAGTTGAATACGGGTACTGTAGAAATAAACATCTGATTTGAAAGGCGACTCGAATAACTTATCCCAGTTTTTCAGATAAGTCAGCACTGGGAGCGTTTGAGTGTTCAGCGTGTAAAGTCCCGCGCCAAACACATCGGCAACTTGACCTTCATTAACAAACAACGCCATTTGCGAATCGCGCACGGTCAGTTGTGCGCCCTGCTGAATTTCAAAATCCTGCATGGGGAAGCGCGCTGCCAGCACGCCATCCTCTGCCTCAGTCCAGTGGATAACGTCGATAAACTGTTTCTTAATAAAATCGATCAGTGCCATCACGTGCCTCCAATAGGTTATTTGAGGCTACGAATGGTATCACTACTGTTTGTGCGGGGATACCGTTCGCCTTGGTGAACGAACCAGCCAATTGCTCGGAAGTTCGTTTTTTTCGGATAGGTTTAGAGGTGGCTTGGTGTTGGCGGGCAAAGCGGTTTGGTCGGGCGTCGCGATCACGGGGAAGGCATTCCATGTTAGCCGCCGTCGGAGAGCGCGGCTGATGGGCGAGCGGGTGTGTGTTCTGGATCAGCGAGGTTTGCCTTGCTCGGTATCATTTTGCAAACAGGTGGCATAGCGGCGTTGCACGCGGGTGGCGAACCATTCTGTGGTCAGTTTGCGGGTGAACTTGGGGCTATGCAGTTGTATGCCCGGCATGACGGTACGGGGCTGGGTGGCGCGCCGGTCAGCCAGTTCAAACAATCGACCATACAGCACGGTCTGGCTGAAGCTGGGGGATTTTTCCAGCAGCAGGTCGCGGCGGATGTCGGCTTCGCTCATTTTTAGGCCGTGCTGCATGCCTAACAGCGCGCTGAGGGTTTCGCTCGCCTCGCTGTCGGGCTGGCCATTTTTGTAGCGTAGCAAATCGCCATCGGTGCCGATTTTCTTGCCTGCAACTTTGCCCAGTGCCTGCTGAAAAGCGGCATTGCGGCTGCTGTAACGCCCGGCGTTGAAGTCGGCGAAGCGGTACAGCGGTTCCTTGTAGGGCGCGGGGTAGTCCAGCAAAATGGCCGTGCCGAAATACAGCCCGCCGCGCCGGGTAAACACTTCGCTGCGTACACTGCCCGGCATGGGGTAGGGATAGGGGCGGCGCTGCACATACTCCTCGGCAAAGGCTACGCTGACCTGCATCGGCCCGCCGGTGCGCACCGGGTTGTAGTGGTGGAACAACTTGTTGCCGCCGGGCACGCGGGCGACGATTTCCTCCACCAGATCGCTGACTTCGCGCTCGGTTTTCAGCGTGTCGATGCGCTGCTGGTAAGTGCGGCCATCCAGCGACTGGCGCGCCAGCATCCATTGCACCATGCGTTCTGGAACGTGATATTTGTCGCCGCGAGTCTGAATTTCCTTTTGTACGATTTGTGGCAGATTCGGGACGGTTGGGTCGGCTTGGTAGTTGGATTCCTGCTCGATGACTGCCAGCACGGCACACAGATTGCGGCTGCTGGGTTCAATGTCCAGTGTCAGGAAAGCCTGTTGCAAATCCACCGCCCAACCATTGCGGTCGGCCAGATTGGCCGGTAGCAGCTTCAGAATGTGCTGGCGCGTGAGTTGAGCGCGACTGGGTGCGCCGGGTGCGACCGGCGTGAACGGGGGCGTCACGGCGGCGGCTCTGGGAGAGGACGCCGGTTTTTGGGGGGGCGCGCTGGGCGTGGCGCTGGTGACGGGGGCCGGGCGTGTTTGGGATTTGATGGTTGGAGGCGTAGCGCAACCCGCCAGGATAGTCAGCAGCAAAGCCGTTATCGGCAGCAAAAAACGACGCATGATGAGGTCTCGCAAGTCAGGGCGGGCAAGGATAGGGCAAGGGGAGACGGCGCGCAAGCCGTGCTAAACTGCACCCCCGTAGCGTTTTCTCTAGGAGAGTGTGATGCAAGGCAAATCTTTCATGCGCCAGTTGCGCTGGTTGTTGTTGCTGTTGATGTGGTTGAGTCCGGTTGCATTGGCCGCACCGCTGCCCAAGGGTGTGCATAAGGTGCAGGAAGTCGAGGGAATTCAGGAATATCGTTTGGATAATGGCCTGAAAATTTTGCTACTGCCGGACGAGAGCAAACCGACTTTGCGTTTGAGCGTGACCTATCTGGTCGGCTCGCGCCATGAGAATTATGGTGAAACAGGCATGGCGCATTTGCTGGAGCATTTGTTGTTCAAGGGTTCGACGCATTTTCGTAATATCGACCGCGAATTCAGCAAGCGCGGCATGAACTCCAACGCCACTACTTCGCAGGATCGCACCCAATACTTTGAAGCCTTCGAGGCCAAGCCAGAACATCTGTACTGGGCCATCGACATGGAGGCGGATCGTATGGTCAACGCCTTTGTGGCGAAAAAAGACCTCGATTCGGAAATGACCGTGGTGCGCAACGAATACGAAAGCGGGGAAAACTCGCCCATGGGCGTGCTGATGAAGCGCATGCAGAGCGTGGCGTTTGATTGGCACAACTACAGCAATTCCACCATCGGCAACCGCAGCGATATCGAAAATGTCGGCATCGAAAATCTGCGCGCTTTTTACCGCAAGTATTACCAGCCCGACAATGCCGTGGTGACGCTGGTGGGCAAGTTTGATACCCAGGCCACGCTGGCACGGATGGCCAAATCCTTTGGCCGGATTGCCAAGCCCAAGCGCAGTTTGCAGGAAAGCTGGACGGTTGAGCCGACGCAGGATGGCGAGCGCAATTTTGTGGTGCGTCGCAAGGGCGATGAGCAAATGGTGTTGCTGGCCTACAAGGTGCCCGCCGGGCTGCATGTGGATGGCGATGCACTGGATTTTGCCCGCGATATTCTGACCGACATGCCGAATGGTCGTTTGTACAAATTGCTGGTAGAAACCGGTAAAGCCACCAGCGTGTATGGCGGTAGTGGCGCGGGCAGCATGGCGACCGGGCTATTGCTGATTGGCGCGGACGTGAAGTTGGGCGAGCCGATTGAGCCCGTGCGCGATGCCTTGATTGCCGCCGTGGAATCATTCTACAAAACACCACCGACACCGGAAGAAATGACACGGGTGCAACGCGCCTACCACAATTACTACGAGGAAGTGTTTTCCAGTCCGCAGCGCATTGCCGGGGCCTTGACCGAAGGGGTGGTTCAAGGCGATTGGCGCTTGTTACTGCATGCCCGTGACCGTATTGATCAGGTGCAACCGGCGCAAATTCAGGCAGTCGCGGCGCATTATTTCAAGCGCGACAATCGCACGGTGGGCATGTTCCTGCCAGAAGATAACCCGCAACGCGCCGAGATTCCGGCAGCCCCCAAGGTGGCGGAGGTGCTGAAGAACTTCAAGCCACACGTTGCCGAGGCGGCGGGCGAAAACTTTAGTCCCGCGCAGGCCAATATTGATGCGCGCACCCAGCGTCTGGAGATTGCCGGGTTGAAAGTGGCCTTCCTGCCGAAGAAAAATCGCGGCGAAACCGTCACGGTGAATTTCAATCTGCATTGGGGCGATGAGCGTAGCTTGTTCAATCAAACCACCGCAGCCGGTATGGTCGGTGGGATGTTGATGCGCGGCACCACGCGTTTTACCCGCCAACAACTGGCGGACGAAATGGATCGTTTGCGCATTTCCGGCGGCGTGTTTGGCTTTGAAACCAAACGCGCCAATCTAGTTGAAGCCTTAAAGCTGATGGCGCATGTATTGCAAGCGCCGACTTTCCCGGTCAGCGAATTCGAGCAATTGCGCAAGCAAAGCCTGACGGGGCTGGAGAGCGGGCGCAGTGACCCGGATACCTTGGCTTGGGAAGCCATGAGCACGCATTTTGATCGCTATCCCAAAGGAGACTGGCGTGCCGCCAAGAGCACCGAGGAAGCCATTGCCGATACCCAAGCCGTCACCCTGGAGCAGACCAAGGCTTTCTATCAGCAATTCTATGGCGCCTCGCACGGTGAAATTTCCATTGTGGGCGACTTTGACCCGGCGGAAATTCGTCCCGTGCTGCAAACTTTGTACAGCAACTGGCCAAGTGCGGCGGCATATGAGCGTCTGAGCAATCGCAATTTTGAAGTCACCCCGTTGCGCAAGCTCATCAATACCCCGGACAAGGAAAATGGCGTGTATCTGGCGCGGTTGAACTTGGACATGCGCGATGATGATGCCGATTACCCCGCCCTCTTTGTCGCCAACTATTTGCTGGGCGGCGGCGCAGGTCTGGATTCGCGGTTGATGAAGCGGGTGCGTCAGCAAGAAGGCTTGTCCTACCACATAGGCTCTGGCTTGGGGGTAGGCTCGCTGGATCGGGCGGCCAATTTCAGCATCAATGCCATTGCGGCACCGCAAAACATGCTCAAGGTCGAAGTGGCGGTGCGGGAAGAATTGCAACGTGCCGTGCAGCAGGGTTTCACGGCGGAAGAGCTGGCAACTGCGAAATCCGGCATCCTGCAAAAACGCCTGCAAGCGCGTACCAACGACGGTAATTTGGCGTGGAATTGGAACAACAACCTGTTCTTGGGCCGCACCTTTGCCTGGAGCAAAGCCTTTGAGGACAAGCTACAAGCGCTGACGGTGGAGCAAGTGAACGCGGCTTTCCGTCGTGCCATTCACCCGGAACAGCTCAGCGTGGTCATGGCCTTCGATCAAGCCAAAGCAGCCAAGCCATGAAGACAACCCCGGCATTGGCCGGGGCTGAATGGAGCTTCACGACCGCGCAATCCGGTCGTGAAGCAGCGGCTTAACCGCGTGTGTTGGAGGAGCTGGGGAAGCTGCTCAACTCCACGCGTGGCGCGGGCTGCCAGCCGGGTTGGCGATGCTCCGCCACCACATTGGTGAAAATCCCGCCGCGCACATAAAACTTGGCGGTCAAGCGCATAAAGCGCGGTTGGGTCGCCGCCACCAAATCATCCAGAATGCGGTTGGTCACATCTTCGTGGAAATGCCCCTCGTCGCGGAAGCTCCACATATACAACTTCAGGCTCTTCAATTCCACGCACTTTTGGTCAGCGATGTAATCCAGAATCAGCGTGGCAAAATCCGGCTGGCCGGTTTTCGGGCACAAACAAGTGAATTCCGGGACTTCCATGTGAATATGGTAATCGCGGTTCGGTTGTGGATTGTCAAACGTTTCCAGGGCTTTGGTCGGTTGCGTGCTCATGCGAGGCCTCGTGCAGAAAAAATCGGGGGCGCATTATAGCGGCTATGGCGGGGACGGGCTGCTTGGTGTTGCAAGGAGCTGCGATGGCCAGCGAGTTATCGCCACGGCGTTATTGGGGGCTGATTTCAGTGGGTGATAAGTGACTATGCTCGCTTTAGGGTTTATAGTGCACGGCAGTCAACACGAGGAGAGTCGCATGTTTGAGCAGGAAAATGGCGTTTTTATGCCCAATAATGCCCCGTCTACCGGGTCGGTGTCATTCAAATTTACCGGGCAGGCCGGCGAATATTTTCGTATCTGGATCGTCAATATTTGCTTAACGCTGGTCACGCTCGGCATTTACTCCGCGTGGGCAAAAGTGCGTCGTAAGCGCTATTTTTATGGCAATACGTTGTTAAATGAGGCGGGGTTTGATTATCTCGCCGATCCCAAGGCGATTCTGCGTGGTCGCTTGATTGCGGTTGCAGTGCTTGCCCTGGTTAGTCTGCTCAATACGTTTGTAAACGTCGATATTTTCGCCCTGCTGTATCTATTGCTGATTCCTTTTATTGTCATTAAGTCGGCCATATTCAATGCCAATAATTCGGCGTATCGCAATGTGCGCTTCAAGTTTGGTGTTGGTTTTGCACCGAAATCGACTTCTTTCGGGCTGGAGCGCATCACGGTGCGTGGCTATAACCAGACCAGCCAATTTTTGATTTTGCCCGCTGTTTTGTTGCCGTTAAGCATGGGGTTGCTGTATCCCTACTACGTTTTCCGCAAGCGGCAGTTCTTCTTGCAACACAGTGCCTTTGGTAAGACCGACTTTTGGTTTGATGGCACGGCAGGGGCGTTTTACCGGGCGTATGCCAAAGTGGCAGGTGTGGCGTTGCTACTCATCGTGGCCTCCGGCGTGAGTGCAAAGTCGCTGGCACCCGTGTTGTTGGGCAAGCTCGGCCCAATGATGATGGGGGTGGCATTGTTGGCGTTGCTGGGGGTGCCCTTGTTTTCCTGGGTGCGTGCCTATCACGATGCGACCGTCGGACGCTTGTCCTGGCAGCATAGTGGCTTAGGGAAGTTGCGTTTCGATTGCCAATGGCAAAGCAATGCCCTGTTCCAGTTATATGTTGTCAATCATCTGGCCATCCTGTTTTCACTGGGCTTGTTGATCCCATGGGCAAATATCCGCACCGCGCGCTACCAGATTGAAGGCTTGTCGTTATCGCCCGCCAGTGCGCTCAACGATTTTGTCGCCACTGAAATCGAACAGGTCAGTGCGTTGGGTGATGAGGCCGGTGAATTGGTGGATTGGGATTTCGGCTTATGAGCAGGTTCGAGGCCTATTACTACGACGGGCAATCCTCGCAGCAACACAAGGTCTCGGTGTATTTCCTGTCATCACAGCAGTTGCGCATCGTCGGTGACGCGGTGGCGGTGACTTGGGCGTTGAATCAAGTCCGCTGCTCTCCGCGCGTGGGCAACACCCGGCGACATTTGTATTTTCCCGACGGCACCCAATGTGAAACTGTCGACAATGATGCGGTAGATGCCCTGTTTTCCCAACCCTCCTTGCTGCATCGTCTGGAAAGCCACCTGCCTCATGTGGTGGCAGCATTGCTGATGACGGTGGCATTGGTTTGGGGTGGCGTGACGTTTGGCGTGCCCGCGCTGGCCAAGCAGGTTGCGTTTCACTTGCCCACGGAAACCGATCACTTGCTTGGCAAAGAGGCCTTGGCCGAGTTGGAGCAACATTGGTTGCAACCCTCCAAATTACCCGCCATGCGCCAAGCGCAAATCACCCGGCTGTTTCAAACCTTGCAACAGGACATACCGGCGGCCCGCCAATATCAACTGGTGTTGCGCGACAGTGAACACATCGGGGCCAATGCCTTGGCATTGCCCTCCGGGGTGATCGTCGTGACGGATCCGTTGGTCAAACTGGCGCAAAGTGATGATGAGCTGTTGGGCGTTTTGGCACACGAAGCGGGGCACTTGCAGCAACGCCATGCTGTGCGGCAGATGCTGCAAAACTCTGCCACCGCACTGACGTTGATTTTTTTGACCGGTGATATTGGCTCCATGACCGCCTTGGCCGCCGGTTTTCCGACCGTGTTGGTGCAATCGAAATATGCCCGCGACTTTGAGCGCGAGGCCGATGATTTTGCCTTCAGCTACCTGCGCCAACACCAGCGCCCGACACACGCACTGGGGGATTTGTTGCTGCGGATGGAGAAACGCGAGGCGGAAGCAACATCTTGGTGGGAATACTTCTCCAGTCACCCCGCGACCAAGGAGCGGGCGGAGCGAGGGAAGGTATCGCCATAGTAGATTATTCCTTCAACCACCAAGAAGCTGCTTGAAGTTGCTCAAAGCGGGCAATGTTGAGTTCCGCTTCACAGGCGTGCTTCAAATCTTCTGGCCCGCCACCAACCGAGGCCAAGATAAAAACGAAGTTGCATTGTGCGCGTCGATACTTTTGAAATGACTTCACATTGGCTTCAAAGGCGGCGGCCAATGTATTGAGATATGCCGGTTCCTTGCTTTTGGCAATCGCAGCACGAATTTCATCTTCTTTGTTCTTCAATAAGTCTTGGGCTTGAAATGCACGCAATTCAACGCAGGCACTCATCTTGGGATGGTCATTGCCCACCCAACACTGTCCAACGATGCTGTTAAATGAATCGGCTAATACGGGGCGGCTGACGAGCAGGCTGGCTGCCATGAATACAAAAATCCGCTTCATGCTGTTTTCCTAAAGTCAATAAATTGTCATGCGGTGTGGCATGTGCATGGTTAGGGGGAAGTCCGGCATTCAGCGCCGTTAAATCTACGCTTGAGTTCAGCGGGCGAAAAAACGCGGCCTATCTTGAGGGTTGTCGGATGGAGTTGGATGCCGAAGCAATAGGTGGTCATCGCACCAACTGGTTTCTGTAAATAGGCTCCGCCGACGGATAGCACAAGTTGATCGTTTTGCCACGAAACCATGTCCAGCAGATAAAAAGCGATGTGTGATTTTTTGCCGAGCCGTTTTTGAGTGGCGCGCCGGAGGATTTGATCCATTTGGCGGGGGTTGGCATTCGGCTTGGTCTGGGTGTTGAACCAGAGCAATTCGCTGGTGTTGGCGACGGGCTGGTTGATGAACAGCAACTGTTCCCCGTTTGGTTCCCAATACACGTTGGCATTCCGTTCCAGAAAGAACAGTGTTCGAGATTGACCGCTGGGACATTCGCTGAGTACCACGGGTGATTGGTTGTCGTCAGATTGGAAATCCGGGTAAACCGCAATTTGCCAGTGACCATGCGCAGGCACCGTTATGCTGGGAACACTCCAGTGCAGGTGTTGCGTACTGTCAATAAGGTACTCATCGCATGCGGCATGAGCGGTGTGGATGGTCAGGCTGGATAGGAAAATTAGGCCGGTTTGCAAACACGTCTTGCCAGATTTCGTATGCCAGATGCCTCGCATATTCGATTATTTCACCCCATCCACCTGCACTTGCAGCCACCACTCCAGTAGCGCGAGGTGCCAGAGTTTGCTGCCTTGGATGCGGGTGAGGTGGGCGTCGGGGGCGGCCAGCAGGCGTTGGACGTAGCAGCGGCGGTAGAGGCCGCGTTGGAGGCAGGCGTGGGAATCCAGCAGGGG